>CAXEUI010000044.1:0-7594 GCA_963999335.1 uncultured Candidatus Poseidoniales archaeon | reverse complement strand
GGGCCATACAACGACCTTCGACGAATTTTGCCATCGCTCGGTCGCGTTTCTTTTGATCGAGGCCCCCGTGTAGTGTTGCCACACTGATGCCCTCTTCAACCAATTCATCGCCGACGCGATCAACGCCTCTACGGGTGCGGCAAAAGACGATTGTTCGACCGCATTTGCGGATGGCTTCGGAAGCGATTCCAGGTTTCATTGAGCTCTTCATGAGCCAGAAGAAATGTTCCATACTCTCCATGCTGACCTCTTTGGGCCCAACCTCAATGGTCACAGGTTCGTGGAGATAGTTCTCGACCAAATCGCCAACCTCATCGTCAAGTGTTGCACTGAACAAAACTGTCTGACGGTTTGGGGCACATCGATCAAGAATGTCGCAAACCGGCTCCATGAATCCCATGTCGGCCATTCGATCCGCTTCGTCGAGAACAACTGTGCCGACATCTTCGAGGCTCAGAGCCCCATGATCGAGGAGGTCGAGGAGGCGGCCGGGACAGGCGACAACGATGTCGACGCCCCTTGACAATGCCTTTCGTTGTCTGCCGTAAGGAACGCCGCCATAAATGGACAACACTTCAAGATCAAATGTTGCGGCGAGAGGAGTCAATACACTACAGATTTGTTCAGCCAATTCTCTTGTGGGGGAAAGGATGAGGGCGGTTGGGAATTCAGGATCTGCCCGGAGTGTTCGGGAAATCAACGGAAGGCCGAATGCCAATGTCTTGCCAGAACCCGTCGGTGCTCGACAGCAAATATCGTGTCCAAGCATGGCATCTGGAATCGCTTCTAACTGGACTTCAAAGGGTTCGGTAATCCCCTGTTTCTCTAGGGTTTGAACAAGGCCTGGGTCGATACCCAAATCATAGAAACTGACGTCCATTGTTCAATGCCCCACACCGGCCGCCAAGTCCGGCCTATTTGAAGGGGTCAGTGACGGAACAGGCGTGTGCCTGTGAACAGCATTGTCATCCCGTGTTCGTCTGCGGCTTCGATGGCTTCGGCGTCACGAATGCTGCCCCCGGGCTGAACCACCGCAGTGATGCCCATCTCATGACTGGTGTCGATTCCGTCTCTGAATGGAAAGAAGGCGTCTGAAACCATCATCGCACCTTGAGCTCGTTCACCCGCCCTTCGGGCTGCGATACGTACCGCCTCGACGCGGCTGGTCTGCCCCGGACCGATGCCGACGGTCGCGAAGCCTGTCTCAGTGGGTTGTATGAAAATCACACAATTGCTCTTGACTTGAGCGCAGACAGCCACACCGAATCGAGCAAGATCGACTTGGTTGGGGTCGGCTTCAACCTTGGTCACGCATTGTACATCAGACCAATCGATGACGGGCGCGCCTTCTGTCTGTGCCAACCAGCCTCCATCGATCTGACGGAATTGGGTTTGCATATCCAGAGGAGTGAGGTCTTCAAGGGTGAGCATGCGTCTATTTTTCTTCTCAGAGAGAATCTCCAACGCACCTTCTTCGTAGCCCGGTGCGATGATGCACTCAACGAAATGTCCACCAATACGTTCGGCCGTCTTCACTGAGATGGGTGTATTGAATGCGATGACGCAACCGAATGCGGATTCTGGATCGCTGGCCAGTGCATCGTCCCATGCAGCGATTTGATCTGTGGAGAGGGCGACACCGCAAGCATTTGTATGCTTGATGATGACACAGCAATGGGGCCATTGAGCCCATTCTGGGCCGATGAAAGAGCGACAGAATCGCAAGGCTGCGTCGAGATCGAGATAATTGTTGAACGAGAGGGCTTTGCCTCCGTGTTGTTGTGCGGCGGCCAATCCACTTGGGGATTCACCCAATCCTTGACTGGGGTAAAAGGCAGCGGGCTGATGGGGATTCTCGCCATATCGTAGAGGATTGCGGAGGCCGCCTGAAACAAGGAGTTTTTCGGGCAATATCTCTTCGGCTTCATCTTCAAGAGATTCAAGGCGATTTGCGAGTGTGTTGGCAAGGGCGACATCGTATGCTGCTGTGCGCTGATATGCGGTTAGCGCCAATCGCTGACGCGTTTGGATGTTGACAGCGCTGGGGTCGCCATTCGCTTCCTGAATGGTTTCGAGAAGGTCGCCATAATCATCCGGATTGGTCACGATGAGGACATCTGCGTGTGATTTGGCTGAAGCCCGAACCAATGTAGGGCCACCAATATCGATCATCTCAATCAAATCAGCCTCACTCACCGGTGGGTCCTGGGCGGCGACCTCTTCGAATGGGTAGAGATTCACTGCGACTAGGTCGATTCGAGGGTAACCGAGTTCATCGAGGGTTGACATGTCGTCTGGATTGTTGCCCCGGGCAAGGATGGGTGCGTGAATCGCAGGGTGCAGAGTCTTCACTCTGCCATCGAATACCTCAGGGTGGCCCGTCACATCTGTGACATCGGTCACTTCAAGGCCATTTTCTCGAAGAAGGCGTGCGGTTCCTCCAGTGGACAAGATATTCCAACCCATCGCGGTCAATGCTGTTGCGAAGGCTGTCACACCCGTTTTGTCATAAACCGAAATGAGGGCGCGTGGTGCATTTACACCTTCTTTACCCGGCACAGAAGTAGTAAGGGTCGGCTGGTCGAGGTCAACCATGAGAGGAACCCGTTAGGCAGCGAATGAATGACTGCCTTTGAACCCAATGGTGTATCAATCGCCACGTGCAGAGATGACTTGATCGATGCGAAGCATGCTCGCGCAGGTTTCAGTCGCTGCACTCAGGGCTGATTCAAGACATTGAGCCGCCTCTTTGGCGCCAGTCGAACCGACTTGCCCATTCGCGGTGATTCCTGCATCTCCCGCCCCATTTCTGTGGGCTGCTCGCAACTCCAATATTTGGTCCAACACATCGATGCCTGCATTCTGCGCTAGAGTTGCGGGGATAATCTCCAACGCGCGTGCATAAGCTTCCATCGCCAAGCGATTTCTCCCAGCTTCGTGTTCAGCGGCATCTCGGATGGCAAGTGCGCAAGCCATGTGTGTGGCACCACCACCATCGATGAGGCGATTGTCTCGAATGGCAAGGCTTGTGGCCCGCAGTGCATCGTGGATGGCTCGAATGGCTTCTTCGGCAGCGAGGTTGTTCGCACCACCGATTTGACACGTGACCACCTTTGGAGAGGGACAGGATTCGAGGCGGATGATGTCCTCCACTTGATCGGTAGGCGCTCGTCGCTCAGTGGACAATCGACCAGCCTGACCAATGTCATCAGAGGAGATGTCGGCCAAATGCTCGATGATGCGAGCGCCGGTTGCAAGAGAGGCGTTTCGCAATTCCTGGTCATCAAATTCACCGACGACAAAACATCCTGCTCTCATCAAACGATGTAGCAGGCCCTTGTCGACTGAACCTGAGCAGATGAAGACGTTGGCCCCCGAAGCGAGGAGGGTTTTCGCGAGAGTGTTCCGAATTGCTTCTTCGGCATCCAAGAATGCCTCCAATTGAGAGGCTTCCTCAATCTCAATCTCAGCGCTTCGAATCTGCTTTCTCGGCGCGATGTCGCCATTGATTGTGGCCACCTTTGCATCGTCAATTTGTGAAGGAAGTGAATCCAGTAGAATTCGACGACGAGCGATGATTCCGTGGATGAGTTTGCTATCCTCAAGACTGCCGACATTGGTCTTGTGCATGGTAATGAAATCAGCATCGGCTTCAACCGTGTTCAGCGCTTCAACGATCATCTTTGACAGGGTGGATGCGGCACCTTCGGCACCTTTGCCTGTCAACGAGGTGATGGCGACTTGATTGAGGGAGTCTGGGGTGGAGGGTGTGGCCAATTCGGAGATTGTGTCCAATGCTACCTTGCACGCCTTGTTGTATCCATCAATAACTGTCAATGGATGCAAGCCCTTCTCCAACAATCTGCCGGCCTCAAGCAATAGTTCTGCAGTCAACAAAAGTGTGCCAGTGACACCATCACCACAGGAATTCTCCTGAGATTCGGCCATCGCCACGAACATCGTCGCCGCAGGGTGCTTGACCATCAATTCGGAGACAATCTTCGCGCCATCGTTGGTGACTGCGGTCGTTCCATCGGTCTTGTAGAGCATCTTGTCCAAACCACGTGGCCCGTAGGTGGGCCGCAGAAGATCTGCGAAAACTCGTGCCGCGGCGATGAGTTTCTCTTGGACAGCGGTGCCGCTGGTGACGTTGGTCTCCTCACGAAGAATCACGACCGGGGGCTTGCCTGCCGCTTCGTCGCCCATGATGGACTCGGCCGAAGCGGTACTCATGAAGCCTTCGCGATGCCCTATGGGCATCATCTACGGCGCTTTCCCTTCTTTCTACGGCGTCCACCGCCGCCCTGTTCCCATGAATGGCTGCCCTTCGATCGTTCTGCCTGCATATCCCATTCAGGGGCACTGCTACCAATTTTTTTGGTGCCACGAGGTATTTCAGCAGCACCTTTGACCTTGAGTTTGAGGCCGAATTCTTCTTCCATCCCTCGGATGCTGGAACCGCCTTGTCCTACAATGGCTCCAATGGCCCCATCATCAACAAAAATTGTGGCTGCCGTATCTGATGCCATCTCGACATGATGAACCCTGGCGCCCGTCCAACGTTGAATCTGGCGGGCGAGTTCGGCGGATGCTAATTTCTTGGCTGGACTCTGTGATCCAGAACCATCAACTGGGACGACCACGCATTCAGAACCAAATGAAAAAATCTCATGAGTCATCTTGTTGGAAGGGAACGAGCGAACTTCAATGACTGGGCGAGATAGGTCGGACTCCATACTACTCGGTGCCTTAACCACCATTTTCAGTTCTAGAACTTGTGCAATTTGGCCTTTTTCGATGTGGATTACTGTATCCAAAACTTGGCTAATCATGCCCAATTCGACCTTTCCAATCAATCGTTGAACCGCTTCCAGTGCGCTATTCGCGTGGGTAACTCCGAGCAAGCCGACGCCGGCCAATCGTACATCTGCAAATATCTCGAAGTCTCTAGCGCGACGGACTTCATCGAAGATGACAAAATCAGGCCGGACCAAGAAAATCACTTCAGCAGTTTTTTCGAGGTTTCCCTCAAGGGGTGCATATTGTGTCACTCTCTGTGGAACTTGCAAATCGCGAGGGGATTCCATGGTCTTGACCATCGCACCAATATCTTCGTCCAGATAGGCGGCAATCGCTTGAGCAAACGTTGTTTTTCCGGAGCCTGGTTTGCCGACAACAAATACGCCGCGATGATGATCAGAAAGGCGCTCGATGAGACGTGGGTCCAATTCGTAATCACTGAGGGAGAGGTGGGCCACAGGACGTACAACTGTGATTTCCCATGCTTCTGAGAACGGAGGCCATGCACAGGTGATTCGTAGATCACCTGCTTGGATGATTCGGCAACCTTCTCGCTCAATCTCAACAAAACAATCTGAGCGGTGATCGTGTTGATCGATAATGGTCACTAGATCATCGGCGAGTGATTCCATTGTCGGCTTGTCCCATGCCGGAGATTCCAGTTCTTCCAATCGCAATTCGGTGATATGGCCCGCTTTGACACGCGGGGGGCAGTCCGCTTTCAGGAATAGGGTGGAAACAGTTTCATCGACGAGCAGGGACTCAAGGGAATCAGGAAGTGGAGGGTGGTCGCCAAAGGTCGCCATCGTGTGGATGGCGTTGCATACGGCTCATGAATGCTCTTAGAGGGTCAGGCCTTCTGTGGTTCGAGCTGATACCATTGCCACCACAAATAGGCACTGAAACCGAGTGCGGTTAGGAATGCACCAGATGTTGGAAAACCAAATTGATCTCGATAAAACACGAACTGGCCAACGGTGAAACCGAGGATGGTCAAACACGCAGTGACTCTCATCCGTGTAATCCCTAAGCCATTGGAAACATCGTTCCAATTCGCAATGACCCAATAAGCAAGAGCAATTGCACCGACAATCGTGAGATGGCCAAGCCACCAGGCCGCTGTTGCGCCAAGCGCGTCAACGTAAATGTCGTACAGGCCACCCAAGATGGATTCGCCCAAATTCAGGTCCATGGCCGTGCGAAGCGGAGGCGCTTCTTGAATCATCTCATCGGCGTTATTTCGTTGCACGCAATGCGGCTTCAACAAAACGCATACCGATAACGCCAACGGGGCCAGGGGCCAGTAAGTTGAGTGTGTCCAGTGAACTGCCTGCAGCGAAAGATTGGCTCGCCTTGGCAAAGGATCGTAATTCTGCAGTCAAACTTGGTTCTCCGTCCTGCAATTCAATTCGTTCACGGGGCGAAGCGCCGAACCCACCCCATTCAGATCCCCGGATGTTGCCGGGATGGTTGTGCAACCACAATCCTGAATGATCCAGATAGTCGATGTGCAGTGATGCGTCGCGACCGATGATGCGGAGTTCGCGGACCTTTCCGCGTACGCGGCTGCGCCAAGATACTGTAATCTGGGCGGATGGTCCCAATGAATTGTCACACGTACCAGAAGGGAAGCGCATATGGATGACTGCGTGGTCTTCGATGCCTTCAATCTCGCTGGGCAATGAGAACGCATCAATCTCTTCTGGATCGGTATCACCCATCAAATCCCGGCAGATGTCCATGTCGTGAATGGCGAGGGCTGCGATGACACCAATATCGGGTCGTGGTTCGCGAACCGACAGTCGTTCGGATTCAATATGAAGAACCGGGCCAATCTCACCGGCTGCAATCATGTCTGCGGCCTTTCGAATGGCGACGTGATAGCGGAACAAATGGCCAACACAGAGCAATCGTCCCGTCTCCTCCGCGCACGCGACAATGGATTGTGCTTCGGCCTCATTCATGGCCAACGGCTTCTCGACCAGGACATCAACACCCTGCTGCATCAAGGCGATGGCCAGTGGAGCGTGCATTGGAGTGGGTGTGGCGATGGTTGCAGCATCGATACTGAATGTATCACGAAGTGTTAATGCATCAGTGTGCCATTCACAATCGAACTCTTCTGCAAGTTCGCGGGCCCTGATTTCATCCACATCACAGACGATCAGTCGATCGATGATATGCTCTTGTTTGAGGGATGCCCAAGTTCGAACGTGATTGCGGCCCCAGTAACCGGTTCCGACCACTGCAACGGTGAATCCCATGGTCGCGCGAACTCGGTCTCGTTCATGACGGTGTCGACTGAGGGTTGTTCGTCTACGAATATGGGGCGATTTGATGAGGTTGTGACTTACCGCGGTTCGCATGGGTGTCCGTATTCTGGCGGCTCTACGTGACCTCGACCCGCCTGCTGGAGGGGCGGAGATGTCGCTCGCGACACTCCTGAAAGGAGTGACTCGCAACGGACCATACATCGAGAATGCACCCGATTATACACCACTTGAGGATGAAACAGACGGAAATGAACCAAGTGGATGGTCGGTCAAAGTCTTCCAGAGTTCCAGTCGTGGAGGTGTCACTGATCTGACCTGCAACAGTGGTCTTGAACGGGAAGTCTGTAACCTGCCTGTTGAGGATCTGTGGTCCGGTTTGGCCTGGCGTCTGCGCAGTCGAGGAACGGGGAAGCAACATTCAGGCCTACAGAGGCAGCATCTCTCGAAGAGAAACCGCGCCTTCGCAAGGTGGTTGGCGCCACTGCTCGCAGCAGAAGTTGAGGCAGCCACAAGCAGTGGGG
>CAXEUI010000043.1:0-7639 GCA_963999335.1 uncultured Candidatus Poseidoniales archaeon | reverse complement strand
CAACGTACTCGACACGACTGACGAGGACCACGAATGGCACGGATACGGAAACGAAATCGAGGAAGGTGGGCTGGTAGCGCGCAAGAAGGAAGAATTCGAGGAGATTGATGAGTTCAATCTGGTCATCGAACACACCGAGGCACCGCAGCAGTATGATTTCGGGGATTTGATACAACTTGACGGAGATTTGGCGACCGTGCGCTGGGAAGCGGGCGGAGTCGATGAGGTTCCATTAGCCGACCTACAACCTGCGGAGGAGGACATAGTCTCGGGAAGAATAGACAACGGTCGCTGCATGTTCTGCGGGCTGTGTATGGAGGCCTGTCCATTCGAGTCGTTCTTCATGACCAACGAATACGATGGCATGTCCGGCCACTCTCGTGAAGATCTCTGGTTTGATGCAGATCGCACTCGTGTCTTGCCAGTCCAACATGCGGAAGCGGTAGACCGCGAACTTGCAAAGCGCGCTGATCAGGCCCGAAAGAAGGCCGAGAAAGCCGCAGCAAGAGCAAGTAAGTCGGAGGCTTGAACATGGAATTACCTGCATTCCTCATGGACCCTATTGGTGATATTTTCGGATCTATTGAGGGCATTGCCTTCGGCATCATGGCCATCATCGCCATTGCGGGTGCTCTGGGCACAGTCTACTCGAAACGGGTCGCTCATTCGATGCTCGCCCTCATCATGTGCTTCTTTGCGGTCGCAGGCGTGTTCCTACTGGCCAATGCTGAGATGCTTGCAGCCATTCAGATTCTGGTCTACCTCGGCAGCGTGATGCTGGTCTTCGCCTTCGGTGTGATGTTGTCTCGTCGCCAAATCATGGAGGAGGATTTCGAATGAGATTGATCAGCACCTTTGCCCGCCTTGGCATCGTCGGTCTGCTCGGTCTCTTGCTCGCCGTACTGATGGACCCAGCGAACTGGGACCCGATTACTGGCCCTGACAGCATGACCACACTCGAATTCGCCACGGCGGTTCTCGATGATTGGGCCTTCACATTGGTCGTTCTTGGAGCACTGTTGGCCATGGCCATGGTGGGTGCAGCATACTTGGTTCGCGACGAGCGCAAGACGAATCTCATGTGGGAACTTCACGGAGGTGAAGAGGAATGATTGAACCCAGTTGGATTGCTGGCTTGGGCGCCTTCCTGTTCTGCATCGGCTTGGTCGGTGTTTTCACACGCAAGAATGCCATTATTGTCCTGATGTGTATCGAGATTATGCTCAATGCAGTCAACCTGAATTTCGTTGCAGGAGCCGCGCATTACGAGAATATCGATGGCTGGGTATACACTTCGATTGCCATTGCGATTGCAGCCGCTGAAGTGGCTGTTGGATTGGCCATTTTCTTGGCATTGTATAGCCAACGTGGCACGATTTCACTGGACGAGGTAACGCTGCTGAAGCATTGAGGAGGTGAGATGTATGGAAGAACAGAGCAAACCTGAGTGGAATCTTCTGCTCCCAATGTTGGCCTTGGTATCGTTCCTCTTCGTCATTCTCAGGATCAATCCTGAATTGATAGGATTCGATGCAAGTGTCAGTTCATTCCTCATCGTCGCGGTCCCTCTCGTCGTTTTCCCTGCGATTCTGATCATTGGTCAAGTATTCAAAGGCAAAGATTGGTGGAAATATCAACTGAAAGAGGGCGGAATCGTTGCTCTGGCAGCGCTGGCAATCACGTTGGCATTGACGATCTGGCTCATCGTCGAATTCTTTGTACAACACGCGCACTTCGATGAGCAAGGAACCATTTTCGATTGGATTACCTTTGATCTGCGCCTTGAAGACAATAGCCTGCATGAATCCGCGTTTAGTTTTGGCATATGGATTGACAGTGTCTCTCTGACGGTGTTGTTCGTTGCGGCCTTCCTGTGTTTCCTCATCTGCTGGTTCGCAATCGGTTACATGACCACGGATTCAATCAACGAGGATCGAAACCATCGATTCTTCGGAGAATTTCTGCTCTTCAGCGTGGGCATGTTCGGAATGGTTCTGGCGGACAGTTTCCTCTGGTTGTTCATCTTCTGGGAGATCATGGGCCTGTGTTCCTATCTGTTGATTGGATTCTACTGGGAGAAACCCAGTGCCTCCGCCGCCGCCAAGAAGGCTTTCCTCACCACGCGAGTGGGTGACGTTTTCCTGATGGTTGGATTGTTCATGCTGTACGATCTCTATCACAGCCTTGAGTTCGCCGTCATCTTCGGTGACCCCACATTGGGTGGCGCGGTTCACGGCACCGATCTACAGTGGCCTCTATTCTTCATGTTCATCGGCTGTGTCGGCAAATCTGCTCAGTTCCCACTACACGTCTGGCTGCCGGACGCGATGGAAGGTCCGACCCCCGTCTCAGCCCTCATTCACGCTGCAACGATGGTGAACGCAGGTCTCTATCTGGTGGCCCGAATGTTCCCCCTCTTCAGCGAGCATCATTTCGAAGGCGATCTCTCCGATCTGGCGATGCTGATTACTTGGATCGGTGGTATCACCGCATGCATGGCTGCATTCATCGCCTTCGTGGCCAACGACATCAAACGCGTTCTCGCATATTCGACCATGAGTCAACTGGCCTACATCTTCACTGGACTGGGTGCGGCCTGTTGGTTTGCAAATGAAGGTCACCACCATCTGGCAACGGTTGCCTTTGGAGCGGCCTTGTTCCATCTCTTCAATCACGCCATGGCGAAGGGAATGCTGTTCATGGCCTCTGGTTCAGTCATTCACGAGATGCACCACGCGCACGAACATGTGCATGGGCACGATGGCGACCCTCACGACTTCGACGCACAAGACATGCGAAACATGGGTGGCTTGGCCAGCAAACTTCCCGTCACCAGCACTGCGATGATGCTGGGTTCGATGTCAATCATCGGCATTCCACTCATTGGTGGATTCTGGTCCAAGGAAGGCATCATCGGGCAAGCATGGAACGTGTATCTACACGGTGGAGAGATGATCCTCTTCCCCGCGCTATTGGTTCTCGCGACTGCTGGCATGACCGGTTTCTACATGTCGAGAATGTGGTTCATGACCTTCGCAGGAAAGCCGAAGACCGAGGCTGCGAAACACGTTCGTGAGAATACACCGTGGATTAAGACGCCTCTGATAACCCTCTCTCTGGTGACCGCATTCGGTGGATTGCTTCTGGCCATGTTCGGAATCCAGCATTTCCTCGGAGAAGATCCTGATACAGCCCATCTCGCCTCCCACGGCTTACTCTACACCCTTGGGCATGCCTTCTTGCCTGAGGAGACGACTTTGAAGCTCGTTGGATGGACTGCCATCCTGCTCTCTGCGGGCTTGGGACCATTCATCGCTGCTCGCATGCACGGCGGGCGCCTTGATGATGGTGAGAATGCCACACCAATGGTCTCCTGGCTGGTCGACCTTTCGGGTAGCATGGGTCACACCGATGTGGGTGAACTCGCTGAAGGTGGGTTCGCACAAGCCCTTCACAACCGTCTATACATCGATGATTTCTATGAATATTTGATTGCCAAGACGATTGTACCATTGGCGAATATCTGTGCCTGGATCGATAAGAACTGGGTGGATGGTGTCATCAAGTTCATTGAATCCGGCAGTCAATCGACAAGCACCTGGTTGCGCCAATTCACGACTGGGCGTGCAAGCGACTACCTGCTCATGGCTGCAGTCGGCATGCTGGTCATCGTCGGTCTCCTATGGGGGGTGGTCTGAGTGGCGGCAATAGAAATCATCACGATGCTCGGAAATCCGTTGACCGTGCTCACGCTTCTACCGATTACCGGTGCACTCCTGCTGATGCTCGTTCATTGGATGGCGGATGCTGAGAAGCGCGAGATGCTGGCCAATCCGATTCGCTATGTCAATCTCGGTATCGCCCTGCTGATGTTGGTCATAGCGACCCTCATCGGCCTCGAAGAGACATTCGGATTGGCATGGGGCGAATATCTCTATCAAAACTGCGAAGTCGGTGCTGTGAGTACCGGTTCCTGCGCCCTAATCAGCAGCATTGGTGTATCTTGGCATGTCGGCATCGACGCTCTCTCATTCCCGATGGTCTGGCTGACAACTCTCCTGATTCCAATCACCATGGTGGTGGACTGGGGGGCCAAGAAGGGAGCCTACTTCCACAGCCTCATCCTGATGATGGAAGGCGCTCTCATCGGTGTCTTCGTCAGTCTGGATCTCTTCGTGTTCTACGTATTCTGGGAATTGACATTGATTCCCATGTTTTTCCTGATTCTAATGTGGGGTGGTGAGGATCGTCGATACGCTGCTCAGAAGTTCTTCATCTATACCTTCACAGCCAGCGTCTTCATGCTTGCCGGCATCCTTGTGATGTACTTCAACAACGATGCGAGTTGGGCTGGAAACATCACAGGAAAATCGTTCGATTTCGTCCTGATGGCTGACCAGACGAATCTCATCGCGACCGAAGGATTGCGCAGTGTCGTCTTCTTGTTGATGCTCATTGGCTTCGCGACCAAAATGCCGAGCGTACCCGTTCACACTTGGTTGCCGGATGCCCACGTCGAGGCCCCCACTGCGGGTTCAATGTTGCTGGCCGGTGTCATGCTGAAGATGGGCGCATACGGATTCCTCAGACTCGGTGTGTCGCTTTTCCCAGACCAAGTCATCCAATTCCAGACACTGCTGCTGGTACTCGGCATGGTCAGTTTGGTCTATGGCGCAGTCGTCTGCCTCGGGCAGACGAATCTCAAGCGCATGGTCGCATACTCTTCTGTGAGTCACATGGGCCTCATCTTCCTCGGTGTGGCCACGCTCCAGCCTCTTGGAATCGCAGGCGCCATCTTCATGATGTTCGCGCACGGAATCATCAGCCCGCTCCTCTTCGCAGTCTGTGGTTCATTCAAGCATCATTATCACACGCTGGAGATTGATTCCATGCGTGGTCTGGCACACCACAGTCCGTGGATGGGTGCCCACATGATGGTCGGATGGATGGGCAGCCTCGGTCTCCCTTTGATGGCCGGCTTCGTCGCTGAAGTCGCTATCCTGATCGCCTTCTACATGGCATTCGGATGGTGGGTCATTCTGCCGGCTCTGACTCTCATCATCACCGCGGCCTACTACCTTTGGAGTATACAGCGCACAATCTTCGAGGGTGGTGGTGATGTTCAACTCCCACCAACGATGCGTGACGATGAGCCTCGCGACATCTCATGGCACGAGAACACAGGCATGCTCATTCTCGGCGCACTGGCAGTGATTTACGGTATTTATCCAGACTTCTTCGGCATGTTCGAGATGATGTCTAATTGGGCTTCTCTACTGGTTGAGAACGTCATTTATCCACCGGAGGTGAATCCATGAATCTAGGTACATTGTTCAGTGGTCCTGACATGGCCACCACACTGATGCCAGAATGGATTCTATTGGTGGGAATCGTTGCAATGTTCCTCATACCGAATCTCGGAAACGCAACGTTCCGACTGCCGATTCCAGGTACGAGTATCCGCATTCCCTACTTGATCGGTGGGAAGAGATTCTCTGTGACCGGCGATCCACGAATGCCTGCCGCCATCGCGGCCTTCACGCTCTTCGCCTCCTTCATCACCGCCTTGTTCAGTCAGATGATTGATTCGGGTGTCGGTGTCGCTGAGGCCTGTGTGACGATGAATGGCTTGGTCCAGGATTGTGCTTCAGATGGTACTCACATCCTGCGTGTTGATGCCTTTAGTCGCCTGATGGAGATGATCTTCACAGGTGCACTGCTTCTGGCCGTCATCGCCAACTGGGACCGGTTGCCGGCGACCCCCCTTCATCGCATCCCGCTCAAGACCCAAGGAGACGAAGCCGCCGAGACTCGACGCCTGTCCCGTCTGTTGAACAACCGTCGTCAGGTCGATTTCGCCTTGCTCGTTCTGATGGTCGCTCTGGGCATGTCAACCGTCGCACTTTCGACCAATCTGTTCGTGCTCTTTGTCGGTCTTGAATTGGCGAGCATGGCATCCTATGTGCTCATCGCGTTCAACAAGGAGACGCAGGTGGGTCCCGAAGCAGGTGTGAAGTATTTCATCGTCGGTAGTGTGGCCAGTGCCATTGGCCTGTACGGTATCTCCATGCTGTACATCTGGAATGGTGATTTGGCGATTTATGGCTCCGGAGGCCTTGCTGCAAAGTGGGCGACTGAAGGACCGAATGGATTGGCGGCCATCGGTCTTGGAATGATGTTGGTCGCGTTTGGTTTCAAGGTCAGTGCCGTTCCATTCCATTTCGCTGCACCCGATGCCTATTCTGGAGCGAGTGGACCGGTTGCGGGCGTTCTTGCGACCGCGAGCAAGGCGATGGGCTTCGTTGCTCTCATGCGTGTCCTCATCGGCATCACGTTGGCCGATGATGGCAGTGATTGGACCATACTCATCGGCGCGATTGCCGCGATTACCATGACATGGGGCAACATTGCAGCATTGGGCAGTCGAAACCCGAAGCGAATGTTGGCGTATTCCAGTGTTGCTCACGCGGGATACATTCTCGCAGGCATTGCCGCCATCGGTGCGCTTGGACCCGGTGAAGGTAGCGAATTGATTGCGACAGCCATCATGTTCCATCTCGCAGTCTTGGTGACGTTCAAACTCGGAGCATTCCTCGTCATCTCTTTGCTGGAGTGTGAGGGCCGAGGGCACGAACTTGAGCACTACCATGGTCTTGCTCGCCGTGATCCGTTGATTGCCATCTCGATGATGGTGTTCATGTTGGCACTGGCAGGCGTTCCACCTCTCGCTGGCTTCCTCTCGAAGTTGATGATGGTCAGTGGCATCATCTCAAGCACGGTCGGTGATGTCGCTGGAGCCAGCCTTTCCGAGGCCATGAGCTCCCTATCGTGGGTATTCTGGTTGGCGATTCTCATCTTCATCAACAGCGCGATTTCATTGTTCTATTACCTTCGAATCTGCGTCGTCATGTTCTACGAAGAAGCTGACCTCAACCTCCGCCTTTCTCGCGCACCGATGCTTAGAATCGCCATCATGCTCTGTACCATGGGCGCAGTTGTCTTTGGCTTCGGCGTTTTGGCAGATGTCCTCGCATCGGCGGCTGCGGACGCTGCGACAGCATTGTTCAGTTGAGTTTTGACCCTGAAACCAAGACCCTCTATGGCGCCTCCGTGTTTATGTAGGGTCGCCGATTCGGCGGCCTGTTACCATGGGACGACGTCGAGAGGAAACAGTCGATGAAGAGCTTCTAGCTCGGCTTGAAGGCGATTCCAGCGACAAAATCAGAGTCCCACTTCCCAACGAGCGAATCAACGAAATGTTCGCCATTGCCGATACGATTCTGGGGGGTCGAAGAGTCCGGGTCGTCTGCGCGGATGGCGAGACTCGTTTGGCCCGAATTCCCGGCAAGATGCGCCGCCGACAATGGGTGCGAGAAGGCGATCTCATTGTGGTTCAACCATGGGATTTTCAAGATGCTAAAGCCGATGTGAAGAAGCGCTATTCAAAGACACAGTCACTCTATCTATCTCGAAAAGGCGTCCTGCCTGAAATTGTGGACGTTTTTGGCAGCAGAACCGAGACTTGGGATGATCTCGACGATGCTGGTATTTTTGGTGGAGGCGATGATGAGGAAACCCATGCTGCCCCCGCTGAAGAAGAGGTTGAGGCAGACGAAGGAGCCGACGAAGCTGAAGAAAC
>CAXEUI010000042.1:0-7746 GCA_963999335.1 uncultured Candidatus Poseidoniales archaeon | reverse complement strand
ATTGAGATTCACCAATGAGCATGAATTCCACAGCCTTCCAGCCCTCACACGTGCGCCCGAACTTCGTCGTGAAAACGCTGCAAGGGACCCCAGATATGGCGCTGATGGAGGCTTTGCCACAGCGTCTGATTTGCCTGAATCTCGAAGCAAGGCTGAAGGCGCATGGGTCCGATTCGATGAAGTTGAAAAAGGCAGTTCCAAACCCGTTGATGCGATTGCTCGATCACAAGGGCATGTAGAATTGGTCGTCAATTATCGAACAGCAGGAAATTTACTGCACAGGATGAATGACTGGTGGGAGGACGTATTTTCCCCAGAACACGACCTGTTCCCAGGAGATTGGTATGCGCGCCCACAGAGTCTCATCCCCGCTCGTGCCAAAGCCGAGGGTCGCTTTGAGTGGCTTGTCCCCGCCCGAATTCCGGGAAGTGGCCACCCAAGCACGGATCTCACAACCACTCTAGATCCATTCAGTTACGGTACATCCAGTGAAATGGAAAACGCCCTGATTGCAGCCCGAATTCGTACTCTAATAGATGGTACACAGACGCGAGTTGGTGAGGAAGAGCAACCCACCATGGAGCCATTGAACCCCGGCGAAATCCTCATTCTATTGCCAAGTCGTTCAAATCTTGAGGACTTGATGAATCGTCTTGAAGCGGCTGGAATTCCCGCAGTTGCAGACAAAGAGGGGGGTCTTCTTCTCCGCCCAGTCATCCGTCCGCTACTCGGTCTGCTTGAGTGGGTGGCTCGCCCTTCAAGTCGACATTCGGCCGCAACCGTTGCTCGATCATGTTTGGTCGGACTCGATGATGAGCAGATGCAGGCCTTCCTGGGTGGCGCAACGGTTGGAGAGAATCTCATCCGACGGCTTGTAGAACAGTTGCCCACCGGTCCACATCGAACACTGGTGGAGCGCTGGCTGCATCACGCCTCAAACGGCACGGTTGCCACCGCGTTACACTCAACACTTGACCACAGTGATTTGTTACTGGCGCATCCGCGTTCTTCTGAACGCAGCGATGCCGAACAGTTCCTTGGTTTGGTCGAATCACAGTCCAATGAAGTGGGCGGTGACCCGATTCTACTTGCAGACCGTATCTCGCATCTCTCTGATGTTGCGGGTCGCGACATCATTTCGGCAGGCGTAACGACGGCCGATGCCGTACAAGTGATGACCATTCATGGTGCCAAGGGCCTGCAAAAGCGCTGTGTCATCGTTGGCGGCCTGTTCAGCGAAGGTCAAGTAACCATTAGTCACGAACTTCGCAGTCGTGTGATTGCAACCCCTAGCATATTCTCCTCCAATCCACGTCCATGGCTGACTGAATCGAGCGTTGAAAGCGGAGTTTGGACGTTGGCAAGAACACTACAATCAGCCCAAGTTCAGGCCGAAGCACGCCGCTTGTTCTATGTCGCCTGCACACGCGTCAAGGATCTCCTCATTCTCGCCGGCGCTCCCAACGATTCAGAATGGACTGGCCACCATATTTCGATGAAATTGCGTTCACTACCAATGCCCACTTTTGGACACATGTGGTTTGACGCGTTGGGTTGGCAACCCGATGAAGATGGTCGTCATTCTATCGAACCGCATTCGCTTCCATTTGCTGTACATCATCATGTCAATGAACTGGGAGAGGATAGCACGACGTACAGCCCCCTCGTTCGTTTGTCGCGTATTGATGAAGCTGCCAGAATCGCCTTTGAAGAAATCGAACCCACACAGATCTCAGAAGCACCTCTACGCAGTCGAAATCTTCGTATTTCACCGCATCAACTGGATGCAGCAGCATCCTGTCCACGTCGGCATTGGTTATCCACTCGAGGAGGTTTGTCTCCTGAAGCCATCCGCCTCAATATGTCCTCTGAACATCCAGATGATTCCGCAGCCGCTAGGGTTGGCTTGCCACCGGCCAATGTCATCGGTTCCATCTTCCACCGTCTAGTGGAAGTTGGCCTTGCAAATCCCGGCTCCCCCAGCGGCCCAAGTGTACCCTTGCCATCCCAATGGATCGAGCCCAGTCCAGACCGATTGAGTGATGACAGAGTCATTTCATCTGTGCTTGAGGAATTGATGCCTCCAGATGCAGATTCAGACGCGATTGCGTCCTTAATGAAGAAGATGTCCAACCTCATCCGCTCTGGTCCACTCGGTAGACTCACATCGGGAGAAGAATGGAATGGAGAAGTCGTTGAGGGCCTCAGAACAGAATGGCCATTCAGTCTTCGATATGATTTCGAAGTGGAATCGGTGGATGATATATGGACGCCCAATGGAACTCAGATATTGGCCTCAATCAATCGTTTTGTTTTCAGCAGCAATGGAATCGCTGACCTTGTTCTATGCACAAGATTGGAAGATGGTTCAGGTGCCATACGCGCGATTGATCTGAAGACGACCGCGGCCGCCCATCTCTATGCTGGATGGGACCATCCACTGCTCGAGGCAGAGGGTGAATCACGCCATTCATCAGAACAGGACCTGCTCGAACATTATCGAATGCAACTTGCCTTGTACACATTGGCCCTTTCTCGACAAGAGCACGCTCGAGAACAGACTCCATCTGGAGCCCGTCGAGTCTTGCCTCCCGCCATCCTTTCAGCAACAACCGGGCGATTGATCGTCATGACGGAGGATGAGTTGGCCACGGCCTTGGAAGATCTGGATGTCTTACTCAAGAATCTTGCAAAATTGGCCCTCTCCAGCGAGGACGAGGATGCACCTCCACGCTTGTCCGGTGATGCCTCTCATGTTTGCGAAAAATGTCCCTTTGCGATGGGCGAAATTCGATTGTGTGCACCTGAAGGCGAGCCCCTGGGATTGCGAGACTGAGATGAGTCTGCATAAGAGCAGTCCTTTTGCAGTCAATCGGTCTCGCGTTGCCATGACGAACATGGATCTGGCAGCGATTCATGCTTGGGTTGAGGAACAATGGGAATCTCACGCACTTGCCAGTCTCGCTGATTTCATCGAAATTCCAGCCCTTTCTCCGGCCTTTGATGATGAATGGGCTGCCAATGGCTACCTCGACGATACAATCGATCTCTTCCTCGGTTGGCTCGGCAGATTGCCGATGAAAGGGATGTCTTGCAATGTTCACCGCCTTGAAGGGCGAACCCCAGTCCTCACAATCACAATTGAAGGCACAGGAGATGGCGAGGTTCTGTTCTACAGTCATCTTGACAAGCAGCCGCCTTTCACCGGATGGTCTGAAGGCAAAGGGCCTTGGATTCCCGTTCGAGAAGACCCTTGGCTATATGGACGCGGCAGCGTCGACGATGGCTATGGTGGATATCTCAGTATTCTCTCCATTCTGGCCTTGCAGCAACACGATATTGCTCATCCGAAAGCCACCTTCCTCATCGAAACCTGCGAGGAATCCGGCTCCTTCGATCTTCCCGCATATCTCGACGAATTGTCTGGTCTCCTTGGCACCCCCGACCTCGTGGTCGTCATGGATTCAGGTGCAGGCGATTATGAGCGCTTGTGGGTGACCACGAGTCTGCGCGGCTTGGTTGGGGGGACACTGAAGGTTGGCGTCAGCCAAGAAGGGGTTCACTCAGGAATGGCGGGTGGCATCATCCCCTCTTCGTTCCGTATCGCCCGCTCAATCATCAGTCGAATCGAAGATGAATCCACAGGCGAGGTTCTGTTGCCTGAACTCAGCATCAATATCTCGGATGAACTCCGTGGGGAAGCGCAAGGAATTGCCAATGTTCTCGGTGAGAAGGTATGGACGGATTTGCCCGCGCTAGATGGTGTGGAACCCCAAACACCGGGATTGGCCGAGATCATCCTTTCTGGGAACTGGCGCCCTTCACTTTCTGTGACCGGTGCAGATGGAATGCCTGCGCTGAAGGACGCGGGAAACGTGTTGCGTACGCACACTTCGTTGAAGCTCAGTATGAGAATCCCCCCTGGTGTTGATGCGAACGCTGCCGAGGCTGCAATGACCTCTGTTCTTGAGGGTGATGCCCCACATGGCGCTCATGTCTCGTTCACACCTGATGCGTCTGCAAATGGATTCTCGGCACCTTCGATGGATCCAACTTTCCAAGAGGCCCTCAATTCGGCAAGCCTTGCGACATTCGGAAACCCCATGCAGGTTTTCTTTGAAGGTGGCACGATTCCATTCCTTGCGATGATGCAAGAGAAATATCCGAATGCGAATTTCCTCGTCACCGGAAGTTTGGGTCCGGGTGGAAATGCCCACGGTCCGGATGAGAAGTTGCACATCCCCGCGACAAAAGCGGTGACAACGTGTCTTGCAGCAGCCATCGCATCTCTGAATGCATGATGAGTTCTTTTTGGAACACGTAGTGTTCCCTTGCATTCTATGCTCTTTGGGGAGCGAGTTATAAGACGGGGTGAGCGGTGGGACACGCCGAGGGATACGATGTCTGACGATGATGCCGATTCTGGAACACTCACCCCTGAGGTACGTTTGCGACAGTTGGAAGACCGCCTTAGTGACGAAACTGAGCGCCTCGTCAAACTCTACGATGCCTATGAGCAGCAAGAGAAAGAAATCGTTGGTCTAAAGGCCGAGATTGAAGTTCTTGAGAAGGAAGTCATCGACAAGGAAATTGACAGAGAAGGATTGGAACAACTCCTCTCTGAGAAGGACAACCGTGTCCGTGATCTTGAACTTGACCACGCCAAGGCAACCAAGCGCATCGAGCATTTGGAACCCGAACTAGAAAAGATGGAAGAGAAATTCACTCGCGAAAAAGAGCGCCTTTCCCGCGTTTTCGAAATCGCAGAAGAACTCGACGGCGACCTTCGTCTTGCCGTTGCAGAGATGAAAGCCCGTGACGATTGGTATGTCAACCACATGCAGATATTCGAGGATCTCAACCGTGCAATCAAGACTCGATATGACATGATTGAGAACGCGGTCGAAGCTGAGCGCAAGTCTTCTCATATGCAGCGAGCTCTCAAGGACCGCCTCGATGAAATTCTCAACGCCTCTGCAGAAGAAGAGGAATGAGCACTCGCTCATTCCGGTTTAGTACCGTCTGCAAGGCGAATGCACTTCGCAGGGATTCCTCCCCAGACTTCTCCTGGTGGCACTTCAGTGAATTTGGGCAACACTGCTCTACTTGCGATCACCGCCCCGTCGCCAATCACACATCCTGGATTGATCTGAGTCATTGTGCCGATGAGAGCATTTGCTCCGATTCGTACCTTGGCGAGATGAATTCCATCTATCTCGAACAGATGGCCGTTGATGACAGCATCACCACCGATGACAGTATTCGCACCAATCTCGACCATGAAACAATCATTCACAGCTGAGGTATTGATTTGTGCACCCTTGCCCACTGTACATCCCATCATTCGATAGTACAGGTCCCCGATGAATGAGGGCACCATCCATTTCAGAGACGGGAGTGCGAGTCTGTGAAACAACGCCAAGAAGGCCCAGCGAATGGTCAACCAACTTTCAGTTGGTGCCTCCGCCTCTTCAAGGCGGGGTCGCATCAACATCCCCAGAATTCCGA
Source organism: uncultured Candidatus Poseidoniales archaeon (assembly GCA_963999335.1). Lineage (GTDB taxonomy): Archaea > Thermoplasmatota > Poseidoniia > Poseidoniales > Thalassarchaeaceae > MGIIb-P. Next base: position 2,238 of record CAXEUI010000042.1, on the reverse strand, counting down.
GCATGAGGAGAACGGACAGGCACCAGAACATGGCCCCAATGCCGATGGATACACCTAGGGCCAGCAATTGCTGCCATTCGGCCCATCCAGTGGTTGCATCGCCCACCACTCCAAAGATGTAGATTCCAGGAACGGTTGCCAGGCCCCACAACACGAACCCCATCGGCATGACAAGGAATGAAAGAACGGGTTGGATCACCGCGAATCCTTTCAGTTTCTTCCCCATTGCATCAAATCTCCATGCTTTCAGCACTGTTCCGTGCATCTTCTTCTTGGGCAACACGTATGCCTTCGTCAATGTCGACTTTGCTGGTGAGATAGGTTCCAGCTAGAATGACAACTGTGATTGATAACAATGCAACTCGACTGTCGAAAGTTGTGCTGGCAATTGCGTAGAGGGCTGTACCGATCATGGCCGCTGATTTCCCGAGGAATCCGAAGAATCCAAAGAATTCCGATGTACGGCTCTTCGGAGTCAATTGTGAAAACATTGAACGTGCTTGAGCACCCGCTGATCCCATGGCGCATCCAACAAACAATCCAAGGATAATCCATTGTAATTCGACAGTAATACTGAGTGGTGCCCATACCATACTGCGCATGGTCGAGGCCCACCAATCAACAGGTCCGCCTTGGTCGACAATTGTAGGGTGCGTGGCTCCAACTTCAAATTCGCCTGCAATGGCTTCATCTCCTCCGACAATGATGATGGAGAATCGATGGTCATTTGTTTCATCGAAAGCAGCAACGAGTGCTATCGCATCCGCTTCTGAAATCGTCTTGACATCTTCTACATCTTCGGTGGCTTGACCCGCAAGGAACGAGGCCCCAAAGATGCCAACCGCAACGAGGAGGAATGCTGCAAAGACACCCATCCAACCCATGTTTTTCTCATGTAACCACATGAGACCGCCACCTAGTAGGACGACCATGACCAAGATGAACAAACAGACCATCAACCCAGTACCTAGCGTACTTTCTCCCGAATCTTCTACTGAATAATCGGTTTCAGGAAAGTGTTCTTGGAAGGCATCACGGAAGACCGCATCACCTTCGGAATCTTCTGCAATCCACCCCTCATATCCTCGATCGTAGAGTGTCGTCATTTCATACAGGCCTGTTTCATCATTCCACTCAAATTGGAAATCGTAGCGTTCAGCGTCTTCTTCCCCCTCTAATTCGAGGGGTGCAAAACCGGCTGCAGCAACTGCGACTGCACAATAGATGAGAAGAGCCAACATCAATGCAAATTTCGTCCCTTTCTTTTCAGCCAGTTTACCGAAAACGAATGTCATTGGAATCGCGACAACGTTGACGGTCAACAACAGCATGACATTCATACTTGGATTCAGCCTCAATACAGATTCTCCAAATGCACTTGCCATACTGGCGATTGTGTTCACGCCGTCATAGAACAGTAGATATGCAAGCAAGAAGAATGCTAGCACCTTGAATTTTCGAATCTCCTTCGCGGTTTTGTATACCTGTCCATAAGCAATCTTCGCGGCACCTACAACCCGCAAAAAATTGTTTTTCCCCAAACTTTCCCATTCCATGTCCGATGAGATTTCCGGTTCTGGAGTCCACTTGAACATCAATGCTCCGAATCCCCACCACCATAATGCAGAGGTCACAAAGACGACAGCGATAGTGAAGTTTGTATCCCAAAATCCACCCAACAATATGATTAGGTGAAAAATGAGTAGTATTGAACCACCCATGAATCCATACATGTATCCCCATGTTGAGACTTTGTCCTGATCCTCTCTCTTGCCTAGATAAGGCATGAACGAGTAATAGATGACGTTACCACCAGTGAATCCGATTGTACCGATGGCGAACATCATTGCGAGAACCATGTAACCATCTGAACCAAAGTAGGGTGCGGCTCCCATCAGTGCAGTGAATGCGATACCCACAACGGTGTACCATTTCAGCAACTTTTTCTTGATTGGCATGCGATCTGCAATAACTCCCAATGCAGGCGCAGTCAAGATAACAAAAAACATCGAAAGCGTGAGGACCATTGCATAGAACGAGTCACCAGTTTGAGTTCCAGTGGCTTTGTTGTACAAACTGGCCATCAGCGCCGGTGCAATGACCGTCATCACCGTGAGTGCGTAGGCTTGATTGGCCCAATCGAAGAAATACCAACCACTCCATGCCTTCTTATCATCCTCAGATAATCCCTCAACGTAAGGTGATGGTAATTTCTTCATGAGTGCTTGCATATATCAC
>CAXEUI010000041.1:0-7766 GCA_963999335.1 uncultured Candidatus Poseidoniales archaeon | reverse complement strand
TGCATTGTTGATTGCGGGTGTGGATGATAACGGCCTCCACCTCTACGAAACCGACCCATCAGGAGCCTATCAGTCCTATCACGCGGGTGCCATTGGACGGGGCCGAAACACCGTTGTCGATTACTTCGAAAGCCATTGGAAACCCAATCTCACACTCAATGCAGCAATCAAGATGGGACTCGAAGCACTACGTGAATCCATTGAAGCCAAACTCAACAAAGATGCCGTGGAGGTCGCCGTCATCGATGCTGATGGTTATCGCCTCCTCACTCGAGATGAAACCATCGCTCACATTGACAAATTGAAACCAGCATACGAAGATGAGTGAGGACAATCATGGTCAGTTTGGATGACGCTGTTGTCGCCCGGTTGGAGAAGGGTGGTAAGCGTTACGAAATTCTCGTTGATCCCGAATTGGTTAATCAATTCAAATCCGATCCCGATTCTGTCGAACTCGACGATTTACTCGCAACCGATGAGGTCTGGCACGATGCCCGAGCTGCAGAGCGCCCCACTGAAGAGAAACTGACCTCGACATTCGGTTCGACCGAACTTCTCGATTGCGTCAAAACCATCCTTAGTGATGGCTCAATTCAACTGACTACCGCACAGCGCAGGAAGATGATATCCGATAAGAGACAGCAGATTATCACTGAAATCTCAAGGACAGCCATCGACCCTCGCAGCAAATCCCCACATCCAGTGACCCGCATCGAACTGGCACTGGATGAATTACGTTGGAATCCAGATCCATTCCTCTCGGTGGAACGTCAGATCAAGGACGCCGTCAATGTTCTTCGACCGGTCATCCCCCTTTCATTTGAAACCATCAAATTGGCATTCCGAGTCTCAGGTTCCGCATACGGTTCCGTTCAACGGGTGGTTCGCAGTGATGTCTTGAAAGAACAATGGCTGGATAACGGTGATTGGGCGTTTGTTGTCGAGATTCCCGCGGGTATGAAGGGTGAATATCTATCCAAAGTCGCCAAACGAGACCCGAATACAGAGGTCAAGGAACTCAATTGAGCAGTGAGCCATCACCCCTTCGGGGTGGGCACCGTTAAAGAGGGGAGTAGGGTCGGCGGGCCGGAGTGAATACGATATGAGTGAAGACAGCACCCCCTCGGAGCGCGACTCTGGTGCTCTGCGACTCGTCCATCCGGGCGAGCGTGTCGGTGTGCATGAAGGCGCCGAAGCAGGACACGGTGTACGCCGAATCAATGGCGAACTAGTGTCCATGCGCATGGGAACCCTGCGAGACAATGGAAAGACAGTCAGCGTTGATCCACTGAGCAGCCGATACGTGCCTCGGGCAGGAGATTTGGTTGTCGGTTTTGTTGAAGGGATGACCAACAACATCTGGTTCCTTGATATTGGCGCTTCTTTCAACGCCATTTTGCCCATGAGTCTCGCTCCATGGAAGGTCGAATTCGGTGCTGTTCGCGAACATTTGAATGTTGGCGAGGCTGTTCTATGTCGCATTCAAGAAGTCGATGAGACGCATTCAGCGGTCGCGACGATGAAAGGCATGGGACTTCGAAAGTTGAAGTCTGGCCTTCTTGAAGAGATTCCTCCACATATCATTCCTCAAGTCATTGGAAAGGGAGGCAGCATGCTGCAATCCCTCAAAGAACTGGGTGATTGCCGTTTGGTCGTTGGACTAAACGGCAGAGTCTGGATTGATGGTGAGCACGATGGGATGCGCGATGTCCGAGCAGCGTTGAAACTGATTCGTGACACAGCACACCTTCCAAGGTTGAAAGATCGCATCGATGCGTTGGCGAATGAGTGAGTGAGTGAGTGAGTGAGAGTTAAGGAAGTGAAATTATGGGATATGGAGATTACCAATGTATGGATGAAAACGGCATTCGAGAGGATGGTCGTAAGGCAGACGAAATGCGCCCCGTTGAAATTGAATGTGGCGTCGTTCCAGTCGCCGATGGAAGTGCCTACATCAAGTGGGGAAAGAACGAGGCCATTGCCGCCGTTTATGGGCCGATGGAATGCCATCCGCGTAAGGTTCAGCGTCAAGATCGAGCCATTCTGGATGTCCGCTACAACATGGCACCATTCAGCACCACAGATCGTATTCGCCCTGGCTTCAATCGTCGAAGCCGAGAAATTAGCAAGGTGACACGTGATGCACTGGAGAGTGTTGTCGATCTTGAACTGTATCCACGAAGCAAGATTCGAGTGGAAATCGAGATTATCTGTGCAGAAGCGGGCACCCGTTGTTGTGGAATCACTGCAGCGAGCGTTGCGCTCGCTGATGCAGGGATACCGATGAGTGACATGGTTGTCAGTGTGGCTGCTGGCAAATGCAATGGCATTGTTCTGATGGATTTGAACAAACCTGAGGACAATTACGGTGAAGCCGATCTTCCGATGGGCATCTTGCCCATGACCGACGAGTTGGTCTTCCTCCAAATGGATGGAGATTTGAGCATGGAGGAATTCCAACAAGCATGGGATTTCAACATCAAGGCGGCTCACGACGTACACACAATCATGATTGAAGCACTTCAGAAGCGCTATGGTGGTGATGTCTGATGGCCATTCCAATCATTCCAGCCCTTCTACGCGATAATCTTGCAGCACTCGCAGCAGATGATCAGCGCCTCGATGGGCGTACACGATTCGCAGGACGAGAACTTGAGATTGAAGTGGATTGTCTAGCCAATGCCGAAGGATCATGTCGCGTGCGGATGGGAGATACCATCGTATACGCCGGCGTCAAGTTCCAGATCATGACACCATACCCTGACAGGCCGACCCAAGGAGGACTGATGACGAGTGCCGAAATTCGGCCAGTGTGTGGGCCCAATTGGCAGCCAGGCCCACCTTCAGAGGAAAGCATAGAGATGGGGCGAGTGGTCGATCGAGGGATTCGTGAATCGGGTTGCATCGACACCACCGGACTCTGTATTCTTCCTGCCGAGAAAGCTTGGCAGGTGATTCTCGATCTATTTGCAATCAGTGACGATGGCAACATGTTCGATGCGTTCGCTCTGGCTGCAATCGCAGCACTACGAACAGCAACCGTTCCTGCTGAACGCTTCGATGTAGGTGAGGATTACAAACTTCCCGTCGCGGGAACGCCCATCATGTGTTCATATCAGAAGGTGGGGGGCCGCTTCGTCTTTGATGCGACAAAGCGAGAAGAACTCGGTGGCGATGAGAGAATTCACATCACATTGGGTGATGAAGGTCATGTTCATTCACTCCAGAAGGGTCTGAGAGGAGTGTTCACAGCGGACGAATTCAGCGAAATCATGGATGCTGCACAGTCACAATGCGCTGATTTTCGCGAAATTGTACACAATCTGGAGGAATCACACTGAGCAAGCGCACACAGAAGACAGGAGCAACCGCTCGTTTCGGACCTCGCTATGGTGTGAGTGTCCGCCGCCGTGCTGGTAAGGCTATCGCAAAGGTGAAGCGGGCGTATACATGCCCAGTTTGTCAATATCCCAAAGTGAAGCGTAAGTCCAGCGGAATCTGGGGCTGTAGAAAATGTGGACACACATTTGCCGGTGGTGTCTGGGAACCCTTCACCCGCGCAAGTGATACCAACAACCGGATTATACGCCGTGGACTTGAAGGTGCAACTGCAACTGATATGGCTGTCATTGCGTCTCAGAAAGCAATCGAATACGAGCGCTCTCAAGCGGAGGCCGAAGAGCGTGGTGACGAAGAAGAGTGAGGCCTGGTTGGCCACCATCACAACTTCAAGCGATGATTACGCTGCTCTAGCAGCGAGTCTAGTATGCGAAGAAGTCCAATGTGAGTTGGTCGCACCCGACTCAATCATCGTCACCATTCGTGGTGATAGCGCATCAGATCTTCGTGCAAAATACAATTCAACAATGCGATCTCTACGTGCAGCAAGCGAAGCATTATCAAGCATCCAATGAAGTGGTCAACATGACTGAGAGCATCTCAATTGAACAGATTGTGCAGGAATTGCAGATTGTCGCCCAACAACTCGTTTCTGTACAGACCCAAGTTCGTGAATTGGAAGCAACCATCGTTCATCTGTCAAACCAGATTGATGGAAATTCAGTGTATCAGCAAGTGGGTCCGTTATTGGTCGAAGTAGATGACCTTGATTCATTGAACCACAGTTTGAGTGAAACATGCAGTCAACTATCAGAGCACGCTGAAAAATTGACTGTGAGAGAAAGTGAATTGAGAACGGCATATGAATCAGCGGTCAAAGAGTTCGAGTCTTCGTAGGTGATACATTGGGTCAAACACGTGTCGATGACATGGAACGCCTCAATCAATGGATTGGCGCCTCCATTAAACGAGGCGCGATTGCGGTACTCACACACCGAAACGGGGACATGGACACAGTCGGTTCCGCCTGCGCACTCGCCAATATCATCGGTCCCTCTGCCCGTGCGTGTGGAATTCACCTATCGACCATGGCACGCTCGATGATTGGGAATACTGACGCAGATTTCCTCATTCTAGATCCCAAATCGCCAGCATGGCCGAGAAATCTAGGCGGTTTGATCATCGTCGATGCGGCCGGCCCAACCCAACCCGGAATCGTATTGCCAGATGTTCCAAAATGCATTATCGACCATCATTCGGCGGGCGAATCGTTTGAATTCGGCGAATCAGATATCGAAATCAATTGGAGTACATGCTCAACCGCGGAAATCATCTATGAGTGGGCTGAAAATTATGCGAATTCTCGAATTGATGTCAGTTCACGAATGTTGCTCTTGGCGGGAATCGTGACAGACACGGGTCGATTCAGACACGCGAATGCAGATGCACTGGCATCCGCGGGACGATTGGCAGCTGACACTGAAATCGATTTTTCAGCATTCATTGAAGAAATGGAATCTGTCGAATTGAATAATTCTCAACGTGTTGCAATCACCAAAGCACTCTCGCGCGTGCAAACATTGGACGCAGGTCGATGGTTTCTATCCTATACGCGCGCCGGTACAAACGAAGGCATCGTGGCTCGCTCTCTCTTAACAGCGGGGGCCGACATAGCTCTTGTCTCTCGCCGCTCTCAGGGAGAAACACGACTCACTGCGAGGGCTTGTCGTGCTGCAACCCGTGAGGGCATTCATCTTGGCTCATTGATGCAGAAAATGGTCGAACGCAGCGGAGGTGAAGGTGGTGGCCATGCAGGCGCCGCTGGATGGACGGGGCCCATCGATGATACAGATGCCACATCAGGCTTCATATCCATATTGATGGGAAACCAAGGAGATGAAAGCCATGGATCCTAGACATGTGGTTTCCCAATTACTGTCAGGTGAGGGTGTTGAGATTCTTCCAACTGGAGAACATGAGACACTGATTGTCGCTGAGCAAGCCATTGGGGAGGGTCACACCCAATTGATTGATGTCCTACTGCCGTTTCTGAATGAGATTGAATTCAATATACTCCAATATCGATATGCTCAACTCGCAAATGATGCAGCATCATCTCAAGAATCGTTGGCAACAGCACTTGACATCAGCCGTTCGAAACAACACAGAGATCATCTCTTGGAGGCTCGTATCAGGATGGAATGGGGTGTTCTTAGAGCCAGTTTGGGTGAAATCGACCAAGCAGGCATCGACTTGAAATGGGCTGTTGAACGGATGGGTGCACTTTCAGAAGGACATCGCTGGCATGGATTGGCATTGTTGAATATGGCCACCTGGCACCGGAATCGGGGCGAATCTGGAATGGCTCTTGCTATTCATGCTGAAATTTCTCGACATGGTCCACATCTGGTCGAAATCATCTCCATGTCCAGACGTTCAGCGGCAGAGATTCTGATTGAGAAGGACCATCTGTTCAGCGCTCTTCGAAATCTATGGATTGCTCATCATGGATTCCGAAATTCGAGTATGGAGGTTGAAGCAGTAGAAGCTGGATTGCACTGGATTGATCTGGGATTGACCGATGTATCGACCGATGCACCGGAAATGCAATTGGCGATTGAAACTGCAGCCCCACGTTCGGCCGGGGAGCGAAAGCCTCGAGTTTGGATTCATCCAAGAGATCTAGACATGATGTGCGAATGGATTCAGCCACGTATCGATGACAAGGATGCGATTGCGGTATTGGATGATGCCCATCAGGCACTCCACACATGACTCGAAAACAATCGCAATTCCGCAATATCCCATGCCAATGGGTCCGGCGGTGTCAAGCACCAGCCCACTTCAGAGATACTCGGGTCTGCGGATTCCCATGAAATCGGTGTCGGTTCGACGTCAATTTCAATCCATACTACATCACCACCCCCTTCTGCGAGATCCGGTGCAATCTGCAATGCAGTCCCCAACAATCCAGTTTCTTCGAATACTTCTCTCAATGCAGCCATTTCACTATCTTCACCGTCTTCGACCCACCCACCCGGCAATTCCCATCCGCGTTCGATGTTGCAGACCATCAACCAACATGATTCGACTGTATCGATTGGAGCGGGTGGCGAACCTGATGGCGTGACCCAAGCAACAACCCATGGTTTAGGCATAGAATTCCTCACGGTATTCGTATATCATCATCAGATTCCAATCCATTCTGTGCTTGTTCAAGATAAGGTTCTGCCCATTGTTCTCCGCGTGTCAAAAGTCGACGAGAGAGGAAGAATGCAGCGGCAAATTCGCCGGCGTTCAACAACCGCTTCAATTCATTCTGATCCAGATTGACAGCGTCTTCAATGGGAGCATCCACAGGGATTTCGGAGACATCAGACTCAAAGCGAGTCGACAATGATTGCATTTTGCTGAGGAATTCATCACGAATCTCAATGGAAGGTTGCTTCCATGGCAATCGTTTCCCCGTTTCCATTTGGACCGCCATTCGTGCGCGGAATGAGTCACGAAGATCCAGATGGGGGGCATGAGTCTGAGCCTGATCATAACACAACCAAGCTTCGTCATATGCACCTCTGCGTTCGTGCGCGCGAGCCAAATCAGCCCACATCTCGAAATTCTGTGGCCGATTCGAGAGTAACAACCTCGCCAATGGAATGCAGACATCGTCACTCATTGAATCCCACATTCGTTCGACTCTACGACCGAACAACACGTTACATCGAGGATCGGTCAAATCGAGTTTCTCAAAACGCGCGCAAAATGCCTCAAGTCCACCTTCATCCATCGATTCAAACCAAAGATCAGGATCGAGGTGGTCCCGATTGAGCGCAGCTTCAAGGAGTTCTTTTCCAACATCAAGAATGGGTACGCCTTCCAATTGTTTCACCTGTTCAGGGTCCCTTCCCAACACAGCAAACAAATCACCTAGGAGTGCTCTCAATCCAATTTCATCCGATGATCTAACTTTGATATCGGCCAGTACCCTCCAATTTTCTGGATGGGTGAAATCGTACAGAAGGGCTTGTCTCGCATTCTGTTCAGCCCATTCTGCATTCTCTACAGCGCGTGCAGGGTCTGATTCTGCCAAGAGGAGAAACTTGCTTGCTTGCGAACGGTGCCGGTCCCCCAAACTACGTCGTGGATGTTGGAGGCGACCTGCCAATCCTTCCCCCACAATATCACCTATTGTACCGATGTGTAGGGCCCAAGGTCGGTATCTGGAGGGAATGTAGCGTCGTACCCGATTTTGGACGTCAATCCATCTTCACCCCTTGAGGGGTCCAAACTGGTCCCTTTTTGACCTGAGAGAATGATTGTATCTCGATCAGGTTGCCATCTCGTCATCATGGCCCATTCTACTCGGACAGGGTCAGCCACATCAATGTCATGATTCACAATCGTAACCATCTTCATGCTGCGATGAC
>CAXEUI010000040.1:0-7768 GCA_963999335.1 uncultured Candidatus Poseidoniales archaeon | reverse complement strand
ATGTAGGCGATTCCAGCATACAGAAGCGTACTGATGATTAGCGAGATGAGAATTCCAGAGGGTATATTCTTGCTTGGTTGTTTGATCTCTTCAGCAATTGCGGCAATCTTTGTGACACCAGAATAGGAGACAAAAACAAACGCTGCTGTGGCTGCAATTGATTCCCACCCATCTCCATATGCTCCCGGTCCAGTTGGCCGATTCCAATCCATCTCCATTGTCAATAGTGCCCATATACAGAGGCCAACGAGGAATACAACCGCAGCTGTGACAATGGGTGCCTGTATTTTCTTGATTTTCGTCACTCCCATGATGTTCACAGCGGTAATGGCGACCAGAAGGAACAAGGCTGCGATTTCAACATCAATTGAAATTCCAATCAATTCCTCAAAGACCCATAGATAGGCTTTGAATCCAATCAATGCAAACGCCGCTTTGAGGAGAAAGGTGGCCCATAGCCCCAATCCAGAAATGGTGCCTAGTAAGGGTCCATATGTCCGTTCAATGAAGACATATGACCCTCCTGATGTCGGCATCGCTGTGGACAATTCGGATTTTGAGATTGCACCAGGCAGCACGACCAGAGCGGCCACCACATAGGCCAGCCAGATTCCAGGGCCACCCATTTCGACCATTGCCAATGCCGGCAAGACAAACAGCCCAGAACCCAGCATCGCTGAGAGTGAGATGATGACGACAGAGATGATCCCGAGTTTTCGCTCAAGCGTATCACTCACAATTTGAATGGGTTTGTAGGCGAAATCAATCAGACTGGAGGGTTTGATTGGTTGCATCCCTCGTTCCGCTTTGGGCAAAGCATAAGATGCTACGCATCTTAATTCAAGGTACTATGGCGCTTTGGCGATGACCTTCATTTCCACGGCGATGGGTGTGGGCAATGCCTGAACCGCCAATGTCGTCCGCGTGGCCTGAATCTCTTCGAAATGCTTGGCATAGACCTTGTTGTAGCCGTTGAAATCACGCTTCATATCGACCAGGAACGTTGTCACATCGATGACATGATCCAATTCCGCATCACAGGCTTCTAGGATGATTCGGATGTTTTCGATACACGCTTCAGTCTGCGCCTTGATATCGTATTCCAACGGGTTTCCATCTTCATCTTCAATTGGCCCACCGGGGATTTTGTTATCCTCTGGGTTTCGAGGCCCAACACCGGAGATGAACAGGAGATTCCCCATTCTTCGAGCATGAGGGTATGCACCGACTGCACTGGGTGCATTTTCAGCCACAATCGCCCCGTCTTTACTCATCATTTTTCCAACCGTTTTCTTGGCGACGATGGTTGCCGCCACGCCACCGACTGGGCCAGCCAGAGCCACACCTGCGACCGCCCCAAGTGCACCTGAGGCATGCGAGATGACAGAGGATCCGTATTCATCATACAGGTCGTCCATCACTTCAACAGGATTCCGCCAGCCCTCGTCCTCTTCTTCGCTGGCTGGCCTTTCGGCCTCATCTAAAGGGCGGTCCACGCCCCCGGGGGCTTGCATATCACCAGCGCCGGTGACCAGAACATTGCGATCTCCACGATAGATTTCCACATCATCCTCATCGAACTCCTTGTCGCCGACAGAGCCCTTGGAAGGTGTGAGTTGAATCACCGCTCCACCACTGCCGTGAAGTGCCGCATAGGCCAGCACTTCGCCATCGTAGTTGTTGTGCTGACCCATGGTTGCAGCCATCCACCAAGCCGGCTTGTAGGCCACCACTTTCTGAACGCGAATCTGTCCGTGAATGTCACGACTGAGTTGACTGAGGTCCTCCAATCGACCATTCTCAAAGAACTCGAGAATCTTGCGATTCCATTCTTCATCCTTGGCAGAGTGAATTCGATCGTCCTCCGGCTCGACGTGTTTGGTGAACATGCGATTGGAAAGGGTGGATACAGCGACGATGACCGCCTTCTTTCCTTGGGCCGTCAACGCATCCCGGGCGGCTTTGCCCAGAACGATGGTCTCCGCTCGATTCGCATACATGTTGCTTGAGACGATACAGGCTGGGATTCTGTTGTCAGGATTCAGCAGGCTCAATGCGACCACAGACCCAGTGTCAATGGGGAATCCATGGTATGCGACGGTTCGAGCGTGGAGTCCTCTGGATTGCGCGGCTTCCTTGTAGGCATGACCGAACTCGGCATCCATTCGGAATTTGTAGGGCATCGAGCCTAGGAAGTGGAAATCGTCGTCGACATGTACCCATTCGGGTTCAGGTTGGACTTGGAATTGATGTCCGACGATGCTTGGCCATGTGGTTGAATAGATGAGGATGACATCGGCGTCGCTCTCTTCGATTCGCTTCCGACATTCGTCGTATGCTGCGCGAAGTTCACCCCAGCCCTTGTTCTGGTCCGCAGCAAGCAGCGGATGTGGATGGGGTGGAACATAGAGGCCGAAGAGAACCGGGTCCTCACTCACAGGACCACCTCCCGGGTCTCTTCATTGGGGTCCCAACAGGCAACGACGTTGCCGGTTCCGATGACAGATTGGTAACCGTAAATCTCAGCTGGATAGTTCGGCATCCTCATCGCCGCCATCATCCAGGTGAGTCCACCCCCTTCGGTCTCCGCCATCGTTTGTTCTGTGAATTCCGGCATCAGATCGATGACCTGCTGCATATCTCCCTCTCGCATGAGGTCAATCATATGCATATCCCAGACGTATTGACTGTGGTTGTAGATGTGCTCACGGCTCATGTCCTCGGGCAATGGTGCCTCTGTGGTGAAATGGCGATGAGAGAGGCTGTGGCTGGCAATCAGAACGACGCGCTTCCCACTCTCTTCAATGGCCTTTCTACAAGCACGGCCCAGAGCCTGTGCCTGCTCATTCATGACCTCGACTGAGTAGTAGTGGCGATTGCGATTGCTGCTGACCGTCACGAGGGGTTTGTCCCAATCTGGATTCAACAGATGACATGATGTGATGGTGCCATAATCGACCCGGAAATCTGGATTCCGCATCATCTTGGTGATGATGCCTGCCTGGTCAGCAATCTCACACATCTTCTCTGAGAGTTCGACATCGACTTTGAGATTGTAGTGATAACGGAACAGATTGGGGAAAATCGGGTCCACAGAGAGCGATTTGAATGAATCACACCCGAGAAAATGTGTTCCGATATAGGTCTGCCAATGGGGCGTCAGAATGACGAGCGCATCATACTCGATCGTCTTCAGTTTCCGTGCCAATTTCGCGTACCCCCAACGCAGGGCTTCCCAACCGCCCTCGCTGACCGGTTCGTTCTCATCGGGATTTTCAGCATAGACCAGATGTGGTGGATGGGGAGCGAGGCACCCGAGGACGATCTCTCCCTTCTTCATCGCGCCTTCCAAAGGAAGGCGGCATTTGAAACAATGCCCGCGGCAATCGTCATAGGACTGCAACCCAGCCTCGGGCCGATGAAGTGGGAGACTCCACCCCTCGGCCTCTTCGCCATCCCGCCACTTGCCGGTTTGATTTCGTCGTGTATCGGCTTTCAATTGGCGCCAAAAATTGACATTCAGGAGAAAATGTTGGCGGATCTTTCACCCCTGATTCTTTCTTGGCTGATTCTCATTATTCTTACTTCGATTTTCATGTGGAAGATCCCGAAAGAATGGGGTGATCCGAAAGAGATGCGTTATGGGGTACTGACTGGCGTGATTGTCGTTTTTCTCCCGCAGATTTGCGGTGTGGCATTACTCCTGTGCTCGTTGTGGTTCCTTGCCGTCATTGGAGGCTGGGTTTTCGTATCCACATATCAGTGGAAGTATGACGTTCAGCCCTTCCGTACCGGACTTTGGCTTGGCGTTGGCGGGCTCACGGGTCTGTTCATGGGCGCTTGGGCGATGAGCGCCATCCTCAATGTTTGACGCAGATGTTGACCGCCTCGGAGAAAAAGCCGAGACTCCATCGCCCTCCTTCGCGTCCGACACCACTGTTCTTCACGCCCCCGAACGGGACGCGCAAATCACGATGCAACCAGCAGTTGACCCAGATCATTCCCGAATCGATTCGTTCAGCCATCGCGGTTCCTGCATCGACATCCTTCGTCCAGATTGAGCCGGCCAATCCATAATCGGTCATGTTGGCAATCTCGATTGCTTCTTCATCATCAGTGAAGGGGTGCAGTGTCACGACTGGCCCGAAGATCTCCTCCGTCGCACAGCGACTGTCAGGTGCGAGCCCATCGATGACAGTTGGAGACAGCCAAAACCCGTTATCGAATGCTTCTGGAATTCCAACAGGCGGACCTCCTCCACACAGAATGATGCCGCCTTCATCTTCAGCGAGGTCGATGTAGGAGAGAACCTTGTTCCGATGGTCTTCTGAAATCAGTGCGCCCAGTTCCGTTTCTTCGTCCGACGGATCGCCGACAATCATATCGGTTACAGCGCCGAGAAATGCACTGACGAAGGAATCGTAAATTGATTCATGAATAAGAATCCGTGAACCGCACAGGCACACTTGGCCCTGATTGAGGAAGGATGCACGAACAATACCCGACATCATGTTGGCCATGTCCACATCGGCGCGAATGATTGTTGCATTCTTTCCACCGAGTTCTAAACTCAGTTTCTTGAATCCAGAGGAGGCGGATCTGGCAACTTCACGACCGGTAGAGGTTCCACCTGTGAAAGAGATGAGATTCACATCAGGGTGCGATGTTAGGGATGCCCCCGCATCGACCCCATTGCCATGGACCAGATTGAAGACGCCGGCGGGCAACCTCACCTCCTCCATGACCTCGGCCAGCAGTGAAGCGGTCATCGGGGTGAGTTCAGAGGGTTTGGCCACGACTGTGTTTCCCATTAGCAGGGCCGGCGCAACCTTCCAAGACAACAGATACAGAGGCAGATTCCAGGGTGTGATCAGGCCGGCCACCCCGACGGGCTTGTACACGACCCGATTGGTGGCATCTCGCATCTCGAAGACTTCCGCCTCGAATTCACGACCCTGTTCAGCGAAGAAGCGGAAATTGGCGACAGAGCGTGATGCATCGACACTTCTTGCTAGAGTGATTGGTTTGCCTGTGTCCAGACTCTCAAGTTGGGCCACCTCTTCTGCCCGTTCCTCGAGTTCCTCGGCGATCTTCTCCAACCATCCCGCTCTCTCGGCGATGCTGAGGGCGGCCCAATCCCCGGATGCGTTCAAGGCCGCTTCGACAGCTGCATCGATATCTTCGCTGGAAGAACATGGGATGCGAGCGATGTGCTCTCCGGTTGCCGGGGCATAATCGTCAATCCAGTGATTGCAACTTGCGGGCCGCCATTCTCCTGCGATGAAGTTGGACAATTCGGTGAGGTCACTCATGGTTTCCCTCTCCAGCGAATGGATTGGAATACTTGCGCCAATCGTAGTACCAGCGATCTGAATTCGGGTCCCACTCATCCCAAGTGACGACCTGCTCTAATTTTTCCAACCGGTCAGGAGGGACCACACCCGGGACGATGAAGGCCTTCTGCCGATGAAGCGGATACGGATTCCTGAGTTCAAACCCGAGGACACCGAGCACAGCGCGAGCCACGTACCAAGTCGCCTGTGAATTCCATCCGTGTGCGATTTTCACGACGATGCCGAGACCTTGTGGGAAATCCTCGTGGATGATGGAAAGGCCCAGAAGTCCATCGGCGCCTTCCTTGGCTAGAACTTGCCCATTTCCAGCCTTGAGGGCTGTCGAATCGAGCCGATTGAATCCGCCAATCAGATCTGGGTGTTTGCACATGGCATCCCAGATCCAATCCTTGTCCTTGTCTCGAGCCAGACCCGCGAACATCACGGCCAGTTCGTTGACAGTGTTCGATACGGTGGGCAGGCCGCAACCATCCTTCGAGACGCGTTTGGGCTCCCAGTGGGGCTCCCCGAGGAATCCTCGAAGGACGTTGAGGTAGAGTGGGAACCAATCTGACTGTGGCAGGGTGTAACCGGCGCGATTGATGCCCATCAGACGAAGAGCACGAAGAAGGGCTGCGTGTTCTCCTGAACAGGTATGGAACCAGCGACGGGGGCGACGCACTTGTCGTCCGAATTGGATGAGCGGCACATCGAGTGGACACTGCATCAAACCCCACTCGGACTCCGTCAGGATGGACTGTGCTGCCGCGACGTGTTCTGTATCGCCGTTGTGTGAAGAACAAGCGATGGCTTTCTGTTCGTCTGTGAGTTCCGAATCGAGAACATCGACGAATGTCTTCATCAACAGTGGCTTCATCATGCTGCGTCCATAGCAGAGGACATTCCCTCCGAAGGAATGGAACACTTCTGAACCGTGTGACCAAGCGATGGCACCATGAATCGTGTTCTCGCTGACATCATTTCGCCGGAAGTCGACCAGCGGCTCCCACTCCACATCACGACCCGTGGCGATGCCCTTGGCACCGTCTGAAATCGGTGAGGTCGGATAGACCGCTGAACCAGGACGGCCGGGAGCCACCGAAGAGGGTCGATGCTCGGTCATTGGGTCTCACTCCCGTTGACGAGGGGGACGACCCTGTCCATGAATGCGCGCATGTCACGGCAGATGCGAGCCGAGTCGTGACGGAAGAAGTCGAACCACAGCATCAGGCGATCATCAGGATGGAATCGTTCGCGAATCTGAGCGGCCACTTCTGTGGCATTTCCAATCACAGCGTTGTTGGCTGCCTTGGCCACTTTGGTCGGATCGAGTGTGCCTTCCAATGCCGACCAGTATGACGAAAGAGCCCCTTGGGACTCTGTTTGAGCCGCCGCAGTTTTCTCATCTTCACTCAAGCCATCCTCTTCGTTGAGGAAGACCATCACCGTACGTGGCATCATTCTGCGTTCCCATTGCCCCTGATACGCCTCCCGCATTCGCTCATGCGTCCCCTCGATGATCTCGGGCTGAGTGATGCTGAGGTTGAACACCTGCACCGGCATGAACGTGTTCACATGTTCCTGCAGTGCGGGCTCATGGCTACCGATGACGAGATTGACCCCTGAACGGTCCCATTCTTGGGGAATGGATTTGATTTCCTCAAATTCGTAACGTCGTGGAACGTGAATTTCTGCATCAGCATTGCCATTCGCAGCCTGAACCGCCTGCCAGTCCTCGTCTGAGCGGAAGTTCGCACGGGTCAGCATGGTTTCTCGAATGTCATCCGAACAGATCGTGTCGCCGCGGACCAGACGCAGCATGATTTCCGCCGCTTCCCAGAAGATCTGGCCTCGCAGTGCGGGCCACGCGGCTTCCTCGATTGCATTGCGCGGCACGATTCCGTAGGGTGATGCCATGAATTGGAAGCGACCAGCGCTGAATCCGAGATTCAGTTTCCGCGAATCCCCACGGACTTCCTGTAAAGCACAGAAGTTACCGATTCTTTCAGCCACTGCAATCGGGCCACCGTTCGCCAAAATGGACAGGACCGCGCTGCCGACTTCGATTCGCTTGGTGTGCGCCATCGAGAGCATGGCCAGTTGGAAGAAATCGGTGCACAGCCCGACTTCCCCTTCCCAATGAGGAATCACGGGCCTCTTGTTGCGCTTCTGCACCTCAGTAGACAGGTGCGCCTGAGCGAGCCATGCGACACCGAATCCGAGTTCATCGGCCACCCCGAGTTGTTCGAGATAGTTGGCGTACATGGTCGTCTCATCGGGGAACGTGCCCGCGGCATCCGGGGTTTGTGAAATGGAGAAGAAGACGTCGAACTCCATTCAGTTCCCTCCGTGAATGTCATCGGCCAATTCGTTGAGCCGATCCTTGATGGGGTCCGGTGTCGGTCGACCCAGTTGCATGAATCCCGTCATCACCT
>CAXEUI010000039.1:0-7807 GCA_963999335.1 uncultured Candidatus Poseidoniales archaeon | reverse complement strand
CTTGGCCTGCACGCCCCGTACGTCCAATGCGGTGCACATAGACCTCGGGCTCGTTGGGCAAATCCAGATTGATGACGTGGCTGATGTCGGAGACATCGATGCCGCGGCTCGCCACGTCGGTGGCGACTAGCACCTGAAGGGTGCCATTGCGGAATCGGCCGAGGGCCTTCTCTCTCGCTCCCTGACTCTTGTTGCCGTGGATTGGGAGGGCTTCGATACCGTCTTGTTTGAGCTGCTTAACGATACGATTGCAACCGTGTTTGGTGCGGCTGAACACGAGCACCTTCTCAGGCTTCTCCTCCTGGATGATATGGGTCAAGAGACCACGCTTGTCGGCCTTCATGACGAACATCAGCGATTGTTCGATGGCCTCGACAGTAAGCGATTCGGGTGTAATCGAGATGCTTACCGGATCGTAGAGCATGTCACGAGACAATTCAACAATCGAGGAGGGTATCGTGGCACTGAACAGTAGACTCTGGCGGTTCTCTGGTATATGTGCAAGAATCTTACGAATGTCTCGGATGAAGCCCATGTCGAGCATCCGGTCCGCCTCATCGAAAACAAGGAATTGCACTTGAGATAGGTCAACGTATCCCTGAGAGATGAGATCGAGCAAGCGACCGGGTGTCGCAACCAAAATATCGACACCACGACGGAGAATCTTTTCCTGTGGACGCTGCGATACGCCACCGAACATAACCATCGAACGGATATCGAGGTGTCGTGCATATTGCTCGATATTGTCGTTAATCTGGGATGCGAGTTCGCGCGTTGGACATAACATCAGAGTGCGGATACGACGTGGACCCGACCACGGGTCTTCGGCCATCGCATCGAGGATTGGAAGGGCAAAGGCGGCGGTCTTGCCCGTGCCCGTCTGAGCACAACCAAGCATGTCGCGTCCTTCGATTAGATATGGGATGGCCTGAGCTTGAATCGGCGTGGGCGTGACGTAACCAATCTCGTCAAGGGCATCCAGCAGGGGCTGGCAGAGATTCAGAGATTCGAAATCCATGTGATACATCTCACATGTGAGCAATGATTGCTTGGCCGAATTCTGAGCACTTGAGTAAGGTCGCGTCATCCATCAGGCGCTCAAAGTCGTAAGTGACGGTCTTGGCACTGATCGCACCTTCCATTCCCTTGACGATGAGATCTGCGGCCGAGGTCCAACCCATGTGCCGAAGCATCATCTCTGCACTGAGAATGATGCTGCCTGGATTGACCTTGTCGAGTCCCGTGTACTTGGGCGCAGTACCGTGTGTAGCCTCAAAGATGGAGATGCCTGTATCGAAGTTGATGTTCGCACCCGGGGCGATGCCGATTCCACCCACTTGAGCAGCGAGCGCATCGGAGATGTAATCTCCATTGAGATTCATTGTCGTCAATACACCATATTCACGCGGGCGCGTGAGAACTTGTTGCAGCATCGCATCTGCAATGACATCCTTGATGGTGATTGTATTTCCAGTGTTCGGATTGGTCATCGAACACCACGGTCCGCCATCGATTAACGACGCACCAAATTCCTCCTGAGCCAATTGATAGCCCCAGTCACGAAATCCGCCTTCTGTGAATTTCATGATGTTGCCTTTGTGAACCAACGTGACGCTGTCCTTGTCGTTGTCAATCGCATATTGGATTGCAGCGCGAACAATTCGCGCTGTGCCTTCGCGGGAAATGGGCTTGATTCCAATTCCACTGGAATCGGGGAATCGTATCTTGGTGACCCCCATCTCGTTCTGGAGGAAATCGATGACCTTGGCCACCTCAGATGAACCGGCTTCCCACTCGATTCCTGCATAGACATCCTCACTGTTCTCACGGAAGATGATCATGTCCACCGCACCCGGATCCTTGACCGGGCTTGGTGTACCCGAATACCAGCGTACAGGGCGTACGCACGCGTAGAGGTCGAGTTGCTGGCGAAGGGCGACATTGAGACTGCGGATGCCCCCGCCCACGGGTGTGGTCAATGGGCCTTTGATGGACACCAAACCCGTGCGCATGGCATTGAGTGTGTCTTCTGGCAACCATTCTCCGGTCGCATCGTAGGCCTTCTGACCGGCCAGAACCTCGTGCCACTGGATGGTCCGTTCACCATCGTAGGCCTTGACGACACAGGCGTTGACCACATCCATCATCACAGGGGTGATGTCGGCACCAATTCCATCGCCTACGATATAGTGGACAATCGGGTCATGCGGGACGTTCAGCACCCCATCTTGCATGGAAATGGGACTGCCAGACATGTCTCTCAAACCCGCCGAGATGGCGGTCATTGATGATGCTAACCCTCTTCCACCCCTTGCCCATGCGCGTATACATGAGGGGAGTCGTGCGCTGGAAGGGTGAGGAAGATTTGGAAGGAGAAAACGAGGATGGTGTGGCCATTCCGATGCACACGGCTGATTCACCGAACCCCGTTCAGATGGTGTTGTTGGCTCATGGGGGTTGTACCCTACTCGATGTGATTACAGGACTCAAACACAGGATGGAAAACGTTCGAGACATGTGGATTGAATTGGATGCGGATCGAAGTGAAGAGAGTCCTCGAAAATTCACCGCCGTTCGAATGCGATATGTCATCGAAGGTGACGTTCCGCAGAAGTTGGTGGAGCGAGTCATCGAACAGAGTCACCAGAAGTACTGCAGCGTGGGTGCCATGGTCACAGGTGCCGGGGCAAGCCTCGACTGGGAACTCGACATTCGAACTTAGTCCAGCAGCCCCAATGAATCGGCCGCTGGAGCCAAGGCGAGAGGAACGGCACCCAAAGAAGGAACAGAGCCACCGACAAGCCAACAGCCTTCCGCAAAGGGTCGAGAAAGTCCAAGCTGCCCCAACCAGATATTCGCGGTTTTCCAACCGTCTTGAGTCACGCCCGTACGTAGAGCGGTTCCACCCAAACGGCGTGCGAGGACGTTGGATACGTCATCGTGGACGTCGGTCAATGCTCGAACAGCGTCAATCCATTGAGCCAGAGAGTTGGCATCTTTCCCACGTGGAGCGGTTCCCTCGACCAATCGGTTCTCGTAATCAGTCTCGATGCTGGCCCGCTCCGAATCGGAGAGATTTAGAGATGTCTGCAATGTATCGAGTTGACGGAATTCTGTGGTCGTCAACCGATCATCGAACCAAGCCAGAGCCAAGGCGTGTTCAAAGGGTGTGCTGCCGAGTGCTTCCATGATTTCACCCAAGCATTTCACGAACCAGTTCGAGATGTTCCTCAAATGAGATGCCCAAAGCTTCTCTTCGTTTCGCCAATAGATGAACCTCACCGGGATCGAGAATGCCGTCGACCCAGACGGTTTCAAGCACCATTCTGTATGCCTCTATCCCATCATTCTGTGGCGTTGAGGATGGTTCTTGAGCCTCGGCGGTGTCCTCATTGGCTTCTTCCTCATCTTCCTCATCTTCATCATCCATGAAAGCAGCGAGAATGTCGTCCTCTCCAGAGGATGCTAGAGCAACGGACGGCCCTGCAACTCCGAGGGCTGCATACAAGTCATCATCATCATCATCATCTTCATCCTGATGTTCAATGACCACTGGCGCGGAGTCCGCGGGTTCATCCTCATCTTCATCATCCATGAATGCCTCGAGACCATCACTGATATTGGCTCCGGAAGAAGTCGCTTCGACACCGAGTTCAGCATATGGATCGACCTCGCCATCGTCTGATTCCGGGTTGGTTTCGGGTTCTGGGACGGTCATGAAATCACTCCGACTTTTCGAGGAGGGGTGGCGTTCCCTCAAATGCGTTGCCTGTACGCGGCCGGGTTCGAAGGATAATTCTGCAACAACCATAGAATCACACCCGTTCAGAGATGAAATCCGGCCTAACGATGCTCCAAACCGCCTTCTTGATGAGGGTAATTTACTCGGTCTTCGCGCGCATATTCACGTGAGTGTTGCGATATCTTCAAAGACCCTCCAAAGTGGAAGGGAACTCCCTGTGCGTCCAGACACTGGTAGCACCGGCGAAATGAAGAGACTTTACTTTACATTCTACACTGTATGCAAGAGATGATTGAAAATGACGCAGTCCAAGATGAAGCAGAATGCCACCTCAGGGGAAGGTGAGCAGGGCATGGTCATCGAACGACGATTCACGCAAGTCGAAAAGGATCCATTCGACCAATTTGAATGGTTGACGTCTGATTTCATCATCACCAATCCCGACGGTTCTGTCGCGTTTGAAATCAAGGATATCTCGCTCCCCTCTGGGTTTGAAGGGAATCCCGGCAAAGTCTGTGCTCAGAAGTACATGAGAAAGGCCGGCGTTCCGATGGCGATTCGAAAGATTCCCGAAGAAGGAGTTCCCACTTGGCTTCAGCGCTCAGCCCCTGATGAGGAGAAATTGCAGAAGATGGAGGCAGACGAACGCTATGGTTCTGAATCCGATGGACGTCAACTCTTCCGTCGCCTCGCAGGGACCTGGACCTATTGGGGCTGGAAGTACGGCTACTTCGCCAGCGAAGGTGATGCGCGGGCTTACTACGATGAAATGTGCTATCTAATCGCCAGTCAGCGTTCCGCACCCAACAGCCCACAGTGGTTCAACACGGGCCTACATTGGGCCTACGGAATTGAAGGACCAGCCCAGGGCCACTGGTATGTCGATCCAATGACAGAGGAAGATATGCAATCTGTGAATGCTTACGAACATCCGCAACCACACGCTTGCTTCATCCAGAGTGTAACCGACAGTCTGGTCGGCGGCACCAATTCGATCATGGGATTGTGGAATCGTGAGGC
The DNA here is from genome assembly GCA_963999335.1 of uncultured Candidatus Poseidoniales archaeon. Taxonomy (GTDB): domain Archaea; phylum Thermoplasmatota; class Poseidoniia; order Poseidoniales; family Thalassarchaeaceae; genus MGIIb-P. The sequence goes on along the minus strand of CAXEUI010000039.1, from coordinate 3,045 downwards.
GCTGCTGTTCAAATTCGGTTCGGGGACTGGTTCGAATTTCTCCAACATCCGTGGTGCGGGAGAACCGCTCTCTGGTGGCGGCACCTCCAGTGGTCTGCTCTCCTTCCTGAAGATCGGTGATCGTGCTGCGGGCGCAATCAAGAGCGGTGGAACGACACGACGGGCGGCCAAGATGGTCACACTCGACATGGACCACCCCGATATCGAGGAATACATCGGCTGGAAACTCACAGAAGAAGAGAAGGTGAGTGCGCTCGTCACCGGTACTGCAACAATCCAGAAACATTGCAACGCCGTGCTTGAATCCTGTTGGGATGGTGAGGAGGTCTGTATGGACCCCAATGAAAATCCCAAACTGAAGAGTGCGATGGTCAAGGCCATACAGGCCAGTGTTCCGCAACCACACCTGCAACGGATGGTCGATTTGGCCAAGCAGGGCTGGAAGAGCGTGAAGTTCGAACCGATGGATACGGAGTGGCAGGGGCAAGCCTATGCGACCGTCTCCGGTCAGAATTCCAACAACTCCGTTCGCGTGCCTGAATCGTTCATGAAGGCGGTTACAGAGAAGGGGAAATGGGACCTGTACTTCCGTACCGAGAAAGAAATAGCGATGGAAGAAGGGCGGGATCCCGTGCCTCATCGATCTCTGGATGCCAATCAATTGTGGAATGATGTCGCATACACAGCTTGGGCCTGTGCAGATCCTGGTGTTCAATTTGATACGACCATCAACGAATGGCACACCTGCCCAGAAGGAGGCAGAATCAACGGTTCGAATCCATGCAGCGAATACATGTTCTTGGATGACACGGCGTGCAATCTCGCAAGCATCAATCTACTACACTACTTCGACATGGATTCGCAGACCTTCGACATTGAAGGGTTCAGGCATTCATGCCGTCTGTGGACGACGACTCTGGAAATCAGTGTCCTGATGGCACAATTCCCCAGTCAAGCTATTTCGAGGAAATCCTACGACTACCGGACACTGGGACTCGGATTCTGCAACATCGGATCGATGCTCATGCACATGGGGATTCCCTACAATGATCCTCGCGGATACGCGATTTGTGGTGCCATCTCTGCAATCATGACGGGGGAATCCTATGCGACAAGTGCAGATCTGGCCAGCTTCCTAGGTCCATTCCCAAAGTATGAGGAAAATGCTGAGCACATGCTGCGTGTGATGAGAAATCATCGAAGAGCAGTTTACAACGTGCCCAATGAAGAGTATGAAGATCTCTCAATCGCCCCCATGGGCATCGATTCCAAGAAATGCCCCAAGGATTTGTTGGAGGCTGCTCGCGGTGTCTGGGATCACGCTCTTGCCATGGGAGAAGAACATGGATATCGCAACGCACAGACCACCGTCATTGCGCCCACCGGCACAATCGGTTTGGTCATGGGTGCTGACACCACCGGTGTCGAGCCGCAATTCAGTCTGGTCCAATTCAAGACGCTCGCCGGTGGTGGCTCACTCCGCATCATCAACCGGGGCGTCCCAACTGCGCTCAAGCGACTTGGATACTCTGATGTCGAGACACAGGAAATCGTCGACCATGTCATGGGGACTGGATCCCTTGAGCGCTGCGAGAGTGTCTCCTTGCAACGTTTGCGAGAAGTGGGCTTCTCGGACACTGAGTTCTCAAAGATTGAGGGGGCGGTCGATTCCGTCTTCGACATCCGTTCGCTGTTCGCACCTCCTGTACTTGGCGAAGAATTCTGCACGGGCACGCTCATGATTAGCAGTGAGAATTGTGACAAGCCATTCTTCGACACACTCAGCCACCTTGATTTCTCTCCTGCAGATATCGCAGATGCTCATATTCACGTCTTTGGGCATCTGTCCATTGAAGATGCGCCCCATCTCAAGGCTGAGCATCTGGCCGTCTTCGACTGTGCGACGCCTGGTGGCAAGAATGGGACGCGTTGCATTGATTGGGATGCACACGTTCTGATGATGGCCTCTGCTCAACCATTCATCTCAGGCGCAATCTCGAAGACCATCAATATGCCGGGTGATACAACGATTGAAGATGTTCGCTCTGCTTACGATCTTTCATACTCCACCATGAACAAGTCCTGTGCCGTGTACAGAGATGGAAGCAAACTCTCACAGCCACTCAACAACAGTCTGGTCGACATGTCGGGTGCTGAAGAGGAGGAGGAAGACGAAGTTGTCGTTACCGTCAAGAAGGCGATTAAGCAGGTGACTGAAGTCCTGCCTCTGCCCGAAGAGCAAGCTGCACCGATTGCTGAAGCCTTTGTACACAGTTACATCGCAACGAGACAACCGTTGCCTCCGGTTCGTGATTCAAGAACGATGAAGGCGAGCGTGGGTGGACACACCGTGTATCTCACTTCAAGCAAGTACGATGATGGGCGTCTCGGTGAGATTATGATTACCACTTCGAAGGAGGGGGCGGCATGGCGCAGTCTGTTGAATCAATTCGCAATCGCGGTCTCGATTGGATTGCAGTACGGTGTACCTTTGGAGGCTTTTGTCAAATCATTTACTTTTCAAAAGTTTGAGCCCAGTGGCTTGGTCCAAGGTGGCTCAAACAGAGTCAGGATGGCGACGAGTCTGGTCGACTACATCTTCCGGGAATTGGCCATCGATTATCTAGGCCGCAATGACCTCGCACACGTCAGTGAAGAGGATCTGGAAACCACTTCGATCAGTCGCCCGGAGATTACCGACGATGGGGTGGCTCGCTCCCAAGGAGAGAGTCGTAACGTCCAGATGAGACTGGATGTGGATCCTGAGGCTGAGATGCGGAAAATGGCTCGAGAGGCTGGATTTACGGGCGACATCTGCGATGATTGCGGGGGTAGTCAGATGGTCAGAAATGGGACTTGTCTCAAATGCAATACCTGTGGCGCTACGACCGGATGCTCGTGAAATAGGACGTTGTGTCCTCATCGGTCCAATGCATTAGTGTGCCATCCATTGCCAACCTTCGATCCGTAGAATCGATCGGTGAGAATTCCATACAATTTGCGCGAACAAAATGATTGTGTCCAAGAACCAAGGCTTGCTCAAGA
>CAXEUI010000038.1:0-7817 GCA_963999335.1 uncultured Candidatus Poseidoniales archaeon | reverse complement strand
ACTGGAGGCTCGAATCTCGACGATATCGCCTTCCTCAATTCCCGCGGTTGCTGCCTTGGGCTCAAGATAGGGCGTTACGTCACCCAGTGGTGAGGTGCCAGGCAAAACCTTTCGGCAGTTCTTGAGGGGGGTCGTTCGACCCCCTGCACGACCAATGAGTTTCTCGACGTGATGAAAAGCACTCGCCTCTACGAAGATGAATCCGCGCAGCATTGGTGCACAGAGAACACCGAAGATTTCATCCTGAATGTCTTGGAGAGAACCTGTGCCCGAGAGTCGTGCTTGAATCTCGCTAGCAACCTTCTGCTCTTGCCCCATCGTCGTCTTGAGGATGTAGAGATAGGATGCAACGTCACCGTACAATTCACCAATTTGTGGAATGCTGTAGGACTTGTCGCCAATTGAACCGGGATCGACCCATTCTGCATTCTTATAGAGGGTGCGTGGCTCAACCTCGGGGGAGTCCGACATGAAGAGGACAGGTGTCACATCATTCAGGCGGTTACCAAATTCCAGACCGCGTGCCTCAGCACTACGAACGTAGGTTAGATTGGCCGCAGAGATTCCAGTCGCTTCTTCGATTCGGCTTGTGATTGCATCGACGTCCGTTGGATCTCCGATGCCATAAATGCCGTCCCATGCACCTGGGAAGTCGGCAACGCCATCAGCGCGCTGCATCAAAAGTACCTTGTCTTCGTGTCGAACAAAAGCGATGAATGCATCAGACATTTCGAAACCCCCTCAATTGGTCAGCCATTCAAAGAATGAAGGCAGGACATTGTCCATGAAAACCAACATCACGAAGCCGATGAAGCCGAGAATGAACATTCCGATTCCGCAGACGATGCAAGTCTGACGGAATTCAAGCGAACTGGGCTTACGTGCCATCTTGATGATTCGAGCCCAAGAACCCTTTCCAAAGCCACGAATCCCCGATTCGATGCTGTCTTGCCAGACCTGAACACGGTCTTCAAATGAGTCGCTTTGATCGCTACTTCCATCGTTCACACTGGACATGGCTCAACCTCAGAGGACCCTCGCGACCTGACAGTCTTTCTTAAACAATGCGAGTCCGACGTAGTCGGCTTCGAACCGCTGAAGTCTCAGTTGACGAACTCAATCGTCCTGTTTTGCAGTGTACGGAGTTGTTGATGAGCCGCAGCACCGAAGATCTGCTGACTCTTTACACCAGTGAGAACGACCATGACTCGAATTTCACTTCCCATCGAAGAATCAACCGTTGCACCCCAGATGATTCTGGCGTAGGGGTTGATCTTCTCCCGAATCTGTTGTGCACAGGCTTCGGCTTCACCAAGTGTGAGATTGGGTCCTCCGATGACGTTGACCAATGCCCCACGGGCATCGCTGACATCGATATCGAGCAGTGGACTGTCCAAGGCTTCGAAGGTCGCTTCTTGGGCGCGATCTGGACCACTGGCCTCTCCTAGGCCAATCATTGCCATTCCGCCACCATTCAGCATCACTGAACGCAAATCCTCGAAGTCGAGATTGACCAGCCCTTCCTTGGTGACCAGTTCAGTTACACCGGCGATACTTCGCATGAGGAGTTCATCTGCAACTCGGAATGCGGCTTCAATGGGAAGATCTCGCACACCATCAACTGAGAGCAATTTCTCGTTGGGAAGGACAACCACAGTGTCGCAGACTTCTCGAAGTCGCTCAAGACCCCACTCTGCATTCTGTCGTCGAAGTGTTCCTTCTGATTCAAAGGGATAGGTCACCACCGCAATGGTCAGTGCCCCAGCATCTTTCGCTAGGCGAGCGACTACGTGAGCAGAACCTGTACCTGTTCCACCACCCAGACCTGCCGTCACAAAGGCCAAATCACAATCTTCGATAGTCTTCAGTAGAGCGCGTTCGGATTCAAAGGCAGCTTTCTCACCTTTTTCGGGATCTCCACCAGCTCCACGACCGCGCGCGGTTCGCCCAATCAGAATCTTGTGGTCAATGCCGACTTTGATCAAATGCTGAGCATCGGTGTTGACCGCATACCCTCGCACGGAATCCTTGTTCAGCAGTCCGGCCGCATTGAGTCGATCCACGGTGTTTCCACCACAGCCTCCGCAACCGAAAACACGAATTCTTGGTTGGAGGGATTTCAGCAATTCATGCAATTCAGCATTGTCTGCTGAATGCACTTCTTTGGTGACGGTCCCATCCGTATCATTTTCATCATCTTGCAATTCCAATACCCTATCAATTAGATGGCGCATGATGTCAGGCTCGCTGTCGGTAACATAACCGTTACGACTGAAAAGAAGTTGAGAATGCGATTTACAGACCCTATGAAAAAATCCGAGTGATGGTTCGCAGTGACTCATTTTCTATGTCAATCAAAGGTAGGGAAGACTCATGTTGGAGGTCAATTCTAGACCAATCATGCGCGGCCGGGTATTCCTCATGCTTTTCGTCCTTCTCCTGTGTGCTTGGTCAGGCACACCTGATGCGCTTCAAGACGAGGTCTCTGAGTCATCAGTTCCGACCAATCAGCAACAGGCATGGAATCAGGCGCACCGCCCAATCTGGCAATCTGGTTGGAGTCCCCAACTCTGGCAACCTCAACCGACAGGCATGCTCTGGGAACTCGATTTCTCACCGGATGGAAGATTGATTGCAGCTGTGGACATCTCGACGAATCTACTCACCGTTTGGAACAGTTCGGATGGCCGCGTCATCTTCCATGCACCACACGCCAATTCATTGGTTGACGTTGTCTGGCTGGATGACAGTCACGTACTCGCGGCAGACAGTGGGTCTCGTTGGTATAGTTTCGAGATCATCGATGATGGTGGATCTTGGCCGATGAATTCAACATCATCACGTACCGGCCTATGGACGGACGATTTGAATGGAAATTATGCGGGTTCTCTCTGGGGCATCGATATCACCAATGATCGCAGCCGAATGACATTCTGTGGAGCGATTGATGATCCGAACATTGGTGGAGAGGTTGTCGTTGTCAACACTCAATTCTTCATCGACGGTTCCACACCCGATAGTGGCCATGTTTTCACCAATGAATGGGGTGCTGATTGTGCAATCTCCAACAATGGAACCTTTGTTGCTGCATTGAATCGTGTGATGGGTCCGGGTTCAATGTATCACGACACAGTCACAGGATGGGCTGTACAGGGGTCCTCTCTCACGCAATCATGGACGCGCAATGTTGCCGGCGGTGAGGCGATGGCCTGGGCGATTGATTTCTCTCCACAGGGTCACACCTACACGATTGGATACAACCGTCCAACCGAAGGTGTCGTGACCGATTTCTTCCATGAGAGTGGTGCCATCAATTGGTATTCCCCTGTATCACAGAATATCTCCGCCGTTCGCTGGATTCCCGATGGTTCAGGCGTTGTCGTTGGCCTTCACAATCCTGGTCGAATATTGATGATGGATGCTGCTGGCGGAATCCTCTCAGCTTACGGCTGGCACGGTACAGTCTGGAACAACAAACCCTACCCCTCGGATGTCACCGCAATTGCCATCGATGAACAAGGACGCCAAGTCGCGACATCCGGAAAAGACGGTGCGATTGAAATTCACACCATCGAATCAAATCTACATCTGATTATTCATCGCCGCTTGAGCCCCGATTACCTCCGTGAGATCGATCTGCATGCCGATCCATTCCCATTCGTTGCCTTCGCTGAATCGAATGGTGTGGCCACTGTGCGCGACCATCGCACTGGCAGCATCACCCGTCAGTGCTTCCACCCAGATTTCGGTCAATCCGTTCCAGAGTATCCCTTCGCGAAGAGTGTCGTATTGCGTCAGCAATTTCTCATCGTGGGCTTTTCAGATGGTGCGATTGTAGCTTGTGGAGAAGATGGCAAGGTGATGTGGAACTGGCGAATCGATCAAAACCATCCTTCAATGGAAGAATTTGGCCGAATCGACCTCCATCCAATGGAGCCATACCTCGCAATGTCATGGACACAGAATTACTCATCCACTGGAGTGGCTGGCAAGGTTTCAATCCTCAATCTGGATCAGATGAGTGAGGTTGCAGGCTGGGATTATCCCACTGAACATTGGACCATGGAATTCAGCTCAGACGGTGCCTGGTTGGCCAGTTCTGCACAGAATGGTTCCGTCCGTCTTTGGCGGACTGAGGGCCCCGATCCAGCATTGTGGACAGACCAGGGCGTTCAATACAATCATTCGAATTACACCGGTGTAATCACTTGGCATCAGGAAATTCACGCACTCATGTCTGTTGGTTGGGACGGGCAAGCCATTGTGTGGGATGCAGACAATGGTCAAGAGATGTTCTCATTCCAATTCACTGACGAAGGCTTCGGTGCGGTTTTCATCGACGGTTCCTTCCTCGTTGTTGCCAGTGGTGATGCTTCAAACAGCGCTACGGGTCAATTGGAATTCTTTGACGGATTGAACATGACACAATTGGCAACATGGGATGTCCCCGGAATTCCACGCGGATTTGTCGTGGACCATTATGGGAATTTGATTGTGGCCAACCACACGGGTTCGTGGTGGATTATCATTCCCGATACAGATGGTGACGGTGTCATCAATGACTACGATGCTTTCCCATCGAATCCACTACAGTGGACGGATACAGATGGCGATGGTTATGGCGATAACAACGCGCCCGGTGCAGGAGGCGATGGTTGTCCCACAGTATGGGGGACATCCTCCATCGACCGAGGTGGCTGTCCGGATTCGGATGGTGATCAGTGGTCGGATGCTGATGCCGATTGGCCTGCTTGTGTCCTTGGCGCTGGTTATGGTGATGCTTGGCCTGCAGACCCCTATCAATGGTGTGACACTGATGGGGATGCTTTCGGAGACGAGTACTATTTCGAGACGAACTCAAACACGGGTTTGCGGGTCAACGAAAGTGGCGATGCCTTCCCTCTGGATTCAACACAATGGCGAGACCAAGATGGCGATGGCATTGGTGACAATTACTCCTACACACTGGGTACCGATGGTTTGCGAACGAATCAGGAGGGCGATGCGTTCCCCACCAATCCACAGCAGCATCAGGATACGGATGGCGATGGTTGGGGCGATATCTACACGTGGGTCGAAGACATGAACGGTCTGCGCATCGAGGAAGGTGACGCCTTCTTCACCGATCCATTGGCCTGGTCCGACTTGGATGGTGATGGTTGCCCAACAGCTTCGGACACCGGTCTGACAATCGACAAACACCCCGAAGATCCAACCCGATGCGATGAGGCCATGGATTTCGATATCCCTGCACAGTTGAATATCGACGCACATGGAAGCGAGGCTTCGTGGACCATCTCGGTCGATTGGAAATCAACGATTGAAAGCACGGAATCAGTTTCCATCTATGGCTTGAGTTGGAATTCCACAGAAGGCATGGAACATCTGCTGTTGAATATCGAGCCTCCAGGGGCCATCGCATGGTGGACTGACAATGCTCCTGATCGCGACCCGGTCCATGCCATATTCGAACACGCGCGTGGCACCAATCATGATCGCTTGACGCTGCGCCTCATCAGCACATCAGAAGATGGGCAGGAGTTGGAGTACTGGGGGAACTACACCTATGCCATCCAAACAGAGGAGTCGCCCACCAATCCAACAGAGGAACAGGAAGAGGACTGCGTTTGTACAGAAGAGTACGCCCCAGTTTGTGGTACTGATGGAACCACCTACAGCAATAGTTGCAAGGCTGGATGCGAAAATATCGAGATATCTCATGAGGGAGCCTGTAAGGAGGCTGAAGGTGAGGCATCAGCAAGCGACGGCCTCTCCATGATTGCTTGGTCTGCAATCATCATCGGTATTCTCGCGGTTCTAGTTCTCGGTGTGCTGTTCATGCGTCGCTCAGACGGAACTGACGTCGCAACGGTGGCCGGCGTCACACAAACATCTGTTCATGCACCCTGCACCACTTGTGGAGGCCCAGCCCATGAAACCATCAATGATGGAAATCGCTGGACTTGGTGCCCATCCTGCAGACAGTGGTTGAACTATCTCGGAAAGGCCTAGTCACGATGTTCCGCCACGGGAATACTCGTGATAATCCATAGCAGGTTGGAGTGTATCAATGGCCGCCTGAAGTTTGGCATTCGCCGCTTGCTCTCCCGCTTCGATTGAAGCGATCTGACGATTCAATTCACGTTTGGATGCATCGAGAGCGACCGATGCTTTGGCGGGCAGGGCCAATTCGGGTTTCAACCATCGCACCAAATCTGAGAGCAGTGATTCCAGCGGTTGAGCTTCAGTATTCTCAGGTTGCAGTTGGAATGATTCTCCCACGCGATTGACTGGACCGACAGAGGTCAGAACCTTGGAGAGAGAAAGGCCAATCTTGCCCGCGCCTTTGAGAGTCGATTTGATTCGTTCATGTGCCTCCAAGGGTCGCCAGAATGCCTCGATGAGTTGAGGCTGAACCCTGCGCGCGCGCTTCCAATGCGACAGGGCCGCTCTGAGCGCTCCCTCGTGCGCGCGCACGCGCCCGCGCTGAACTTCGTCTGCTGCTTCAGCGATTTTTGCTGCTTTCGCCTCCGACTGCATTCCATTGGATCGCAGAAGTCTGACGTACCGCTTTCGTGCTTTGACCAGCATCGATGCAGCGGCACGACTCTCTTTCCATTTCGTTCGAATTTCTTGAATCTTGGCCAAATCTCGCAAGGCTGTGACGAGATGCCCCTGTTCGGTGAGTGATTTTCCTTTCTTAGACAACAACATATCACTCAGTTCAGAAGCCATGACCTCACTGATTTCAAGACGTCCGTCTTGGACATAACGTCGATATTGGTCGATGACCGTTGCGGGGTCACCCATTCCGAACAGTAGACCACCTGGCCTTACTTCTTGCGCTTGACGCTCTTGCGCTTGGGTGATTTGCGTTTGACAGCCTTCTTCTTAGGGCCGCTATCATCATCCCACTCGTCATCCTCATCGTCAAAGTCATCCTCATCGTCAAAGTCATCATCGTCGTCTTCATCGACATCCTCAGACACCTTCTTTTCACGGCGCTTTCGATCCTTTCCTTCAGATTTAGCAAATGGATCTTCCTCGGCGATTGATTTGGTCTGGGACAAATCTCTTTCGGGAGCAGTATCCAAATCTTCTCCACCTGGTGCTGGACCCGAATCTCCACCTCCCATGAATTCTCTCATCCAGTCGTCTTCGTCATCTTCCTCGCCCTTCTTCTTGCCACCGCCTGAAGACATCATAACACTCATCATTGTCAGAATCAACAGAAGGACATTGATTCCCCCAAGCGCATAGACCATCAGATAGATTCCCTCGTAGTAGCTCTCTTCAACCGGTTCTTCCTCCACCTCCGGTTCAAAGACGTCCTGTCCTATACATGCCGTTTCATAGTCAAGGATTGTACGAACACAATTGTCTACCGTGAATTGCGTATTCCATTCTCGCTCATTTCCAGAAGCATCTGTAACTCGAATGTACACACGCTGATTCTGACCGAGATCATGGAGGCGCCGGAGATTAAACTGAACCTGGAAGACATTGACTTCCGGGCCCAGGGCGAAGGCGATCTGACGCGTCGCTTAAGTGCTGAGGGTTCTGATGAACTGTCGCGGCTGGCCACGTCGTTTAACGAATTTGTTAGTAAAATTCAGCAATTAGTTAAGAGCGTGCAAAACAGTGCCCGTGAGGAAGAAGTTGCTGCTGAGAAGTCGCAGTCACTACAAAGGGAGGCAACGATTGATGGCAAAATTGCCGTCTTGGTTACTGCCCATCAGATTGAAACAGCCTCAATCAAGAAAGACTCTGATAAGGAAAAAGTTCAGCTTGATGTTTATTATGAAGGTAAACTTGCA
>CAXEUI010000037.1:0-7941 GCA_963999335.1 uncultured Candidatus Poseidoniales archaeon | reverse complement strand
GACTCGATGGAAGAGGCGGAAATTGCGTCAGAGAATCTCATAGCAACCCACAATGGCACTCGCGTCTGGACAATCACGCTGGATAGTATGGATACCATTCATCCTGCCGAATTCTCACCCCATGTGCAGTCTACATCGCATGAATTGCTGAATGTAGAGTCCTTCGAAGTCGACCCAATGACCGAGATGTTGTGGTCGATCTCCGCGCTGATTGGTTGTTTCGCACTTGCTCTGGTGATTCCACTATCGATGTATTTCGCCTCAAGGGCAAAGGAGCGGTATGAAGAGAATGTCCGCAATGCGGCATTGGCCAATGCCACCGATGAATCATGAGCCGGTCTTTAGACCGGTACGTTGATGAATTCCTGCGAAAACCGGTATTTGAGGCGTATGCGTTTCTCATCCAATCGGACCTCGGCTGGTCTTGCCACCCTGTTGGTCACCATACTCTTGGTTTCACTCATACCCACAGCCCATGCCACTCAAGGCCGTGCCGGCCCAGATATTGCACCCACATCAGCATATGTCAGCTATGTGAGCAGTACCGATCACAGCAACCATGCGGCCCTCTCATCGCAGGACCCCTCGGCGATTGGCTTGGGTCGTCCGGCGGACTTGTGGATCATCGATGGGATGCTCGGACTCCAACAGAAAATCGAGGTCACTGTCGAAAATCAAGGGGATTCGGCTGCGGGAAGTTTCGATGTTGACATTGAGATTTTGCACGATGAATATACTGATTTCATCCTCCACTCATATCGCGGCACCGTCTCATCACTAGCCGCTGGCAATAGTGCCACTGTCACGACAACATGGACGCCGGACTACAGTGGAAATCACACGATTAGGGTGACGAGTTTGCTTTCCAACGATGCGAATATGAACAACAATGTGGGGACACGTAGTTTGACCATCGGCAACCTCTACGACCGCGCTGAATCAGCAGGCTCATGGACACTTGGGAACAACTGGTATGTCTCCGATGAAGCCTCGCTCAGTGGAACGGATTCATTCCATGTAGGTGGGCAAACATCATCTTCGAACTACGGGAACAATTGGGACACTTCATTGGTCAGTGCCACTATGGACACATCGGATGCCCATCCAAACCCCACACGGGGTATTGGAATTGGTTTCTTTTACACGGGTGGTTCATGGATTTGTTGTGATTCCCAAGGCAACATGATTGACAGTGGAGATGGATTCGATATTGATGTCTGGGACGGTAGTTCTTGGCAGCGCATCTCCCCCACCACCGTCAGTGGAGACATCGATACGGACTTTGACGATGGGAGCAGTTGGCTCATCACGGTCAATCAGGTCGGCAACGCCGTTGTGCCATATTGGGGCATGCCTGCCAGCGCGATGAATAGTCAATTCAAATTCCGTGTCAACTTTCACTCCAACGGAGCAGGGACCAACATTGGACATTGGATTGAAGATATCGTGATGTTCTACGACCAGAAAGCGCGTGCTGAGGAATATGCGATTTCCGCCAGTTCGGGAAGCAGTGGACATGCGCAGGCCGGACAATGGGCAGAAACCACAATCAGTCTAACGAATTCCGGTAACCTCTCAGATTCTGTCGCCCTCAGTGTCAGCAATCTGCCGACCGGATGGAATCACAGATTCCAACACATGACGGGGTCACAGATTCAAGATGGGGCGCGTATCGATTTGGCCAAGGGAGAGGCGCGAACGGTCAAACTGCTGGTTCAACCAGCCGATGGTTCGCCCATGGGTTCGAGTACAGTCAATGTTCTCGCCCAAAGCATTGAATCGTCGGTCACAGCGACCACTACGGCATCCTTCATCGTGGACCCGGGCTACCAACCCGCATGGGTCGAACAGGATCCAGGATTCCCCTGCGCACCAGGAAATGCATGTGATTTCGAAATCACATTACGCAACGATGGAGATGGGCAAGATACGTTTGCTCTTTCATCCACTCCTGTGCTGAGCCAAGACGGGTGGACATTTGGACTCAAATGGGATCAGCAAACCATCGTTACAATTCCAAAAGATGGAACTGAAATCGTCACGATAACCGCCAACCTGCCACAGGATGCGTTGCCCGGCATGAGAGTAAATTCAGAGTTTACTGCAATCAGTCAAGCCGACCCGAACAAAGTCTCGAAAATGAGGGTGAATGTCACTGCATCAATGGTGTCCAATGGTGGTGTTGGCGTGGATTCAGATGATATGCCAGATGAGGGTTGGTGGATCTCCCCTGGTGAGTCCATCACGGTCCCCTTTACAATTTGGAATAATGCAACTCAGCAAGACAGTTACACGTTCTCTTTCGATTCAACGGGGGTCTTTGGTTGGACAATCGAATTGCTCTCCTCTGAGTCCGTAATCATCGGACCGGGCAGTAGTGCACGAGTACTCGTCTCATTCACAGCGCCAGAGACGGCGCAGGCCAATGATCCAGGTCCCATCGTCACCCCACACGTTGTCTCAACCGAATCAGGGATGGCGGGAACAGAGGATCTGTTCTCTGGGATTCGAGTCAGACAACTCCACGATGTCTCCTTGTCGATGAACACACCGGCCATGGATGTCGTGCCAGGACTGGCAAATGAGATCCTCTTCGAAGTTGAAAATCTGGGCAATGGGGCGGAGAACATCCTCTTCGATTTGGATGCCTCACCTGGATGGACCTGGTGGGTTGAATTCAACACAGCGATTCTGGACGGTCCATTGAGTCTATCTACAACTTATGATGGCAATAGCGTGGCCCTCGGATCGCTCTGGATTGAGATTCCTGGGAACGAAGAACCGGGGCAGGTATTCGAGTTGACATTTACTGCTTCACCGATGGAGGGCGAAGATGCTACCCCGGCAGATGCGACAATATCATGGGAATACCGGACAGAGATGACTGCGATTCCTGAACTTTCAGATTTTGTCTCTGATGAAATCTCGTTGTGGATTGGACAGAGTGAATCATGGATAGTCACACTCCAGAATTCGGGGAATACCTATGACAATAGTCTCAGGTTGCGCGTGACATCAGACAAGAATATACCTGGGATGATTGTCCAAGCTGTGACATCCAGAGGCACGGGTCAACTCAACGGCTGGGTTGACCTTCCACTGAGCCCAGGAGGTGTTGAACAAATCATGATTGTCTTCGAAACATTTGACAATTTCCCACTGGGAGATTCAGTCCTCCTCACAGTGGAGGTTGAGGGCGGACAGATTACCAACCAAGACGTGATTCTGTCTCTCTCTACAGATCTGCAAGTGACCGTCGACCAAAAACGAAGCGTGGAAGCGGTTTGGAATTTGGATTCGACTCAATTGTTTTCACCTGAAGAGATGAATACGTTCCAAATCAATGTCACAACGGATTCGACCATGGCGGTGACTGTCAACCTCACCAGTTCGGTGCCAGAATCGGTGTTCTTGGATTGTCGACCCCGATCACAGGAGGGGGGTGTCGTGTTGTTCATGCCTGCATCGAGTCCGGGTCCAGCTCAAACCGCAACCATCGAGTGTGACCTGTCACTGGAAGCCGATGAACGAGAAAGAACTGTCAATTTTGTACTGACGGATGAACTCGGAGAAACGATTTGGTCGAGTGGGCCGATTCATCTGAAAACTGAGCAAGTGGAGGAAAGTGGTGGGTTTGCTGGTTTTGGCAGTCTCACAACGCTGATTGGAGGGATTGTCGGGGGAATCGCATTCGTTGCATTCTTCATTTACATGATTGCCATCATCTACCGCCGAAGACGGACATTGGATGAAATTGAAGATTTGGATGATGAAGAAGAAATGACGGGGTATGGTTCCGCGACGGAATCAACAACTCCTGCCACCACTGTTCAACAACCGCAGCAGCCGATTGCACATGTTCCAGTACAGCCAACCGCAGCAGCCCCCGGGCCGATGCCAACGGCTGCCCCCGTTGCACAGGTGGCCACACCCACGCCCGAGGCTTCTCCTGCAGATTATACGGACGAGCAACTACGAGCCTCAGGGTGGAGTGATGGGCAGATCCAAGAATTACGAGGCGTTTCCACGTCATCCGTTGCTGATGCATTCAATGCCCTTGGTGGTAATCCAGCGGATAATTCGGGTTTGCCTTCGGATTCATCTCTACCGGCATTCAACTGTATCGTCACTGGGAATGTTCTGACATCGACAGATGCATGGTGGCAGTGTTCAGGTTGCGGTGGATTCGCGGCGGCAACGGCGATTGCAGTGTATACCCACTGCCCCTCATGTAATTTGGAGCGATGATTACTGCCAATCCAATTCCAACCGCTCATCGGGCAGAGGTAATTCGCCACTGGGGTCGTGCCCTGGCCCTCGTTCCCAATTTCCATCATATGGAGTCTTGGATAAGCCGATGAGCTCCAATTGATTGAAGCGTGAGAGTGCAGCGGTAGTTCGGTCGAGCACAGGGGCAATCCGTTCATGAAAGGTGGAATCCATGAGATTGCAAATGTCTTCAAAGGATCTCGTGCCATCACACAACTCCCACAGTAGACTGTTCATGTCATCCAATGGGCGGCGCAACTCATTGGGAGCACGGAATAATCTCGCTAAAAGACCCTCAAAGCGACGGAATCGTTTCGGATGTCTGATGACGATGAAGCGGCCAGTAACACCCTCCAATTCTGGGTGAGGACCTGCTGCTCCTCTACGCCCCCACCAGACGGGGAGACGCACTGGATATGCTCCTTCGAGTTCATTCATAGTGAATCCTCAGATGTCCATGGCAAGGGTCCATCCAAGTAAGGACAGCATGCAAGCGATTCCTGTGAAGGCGCAGAGACGCATCAAGTCGTCGCGCTCGCTGAAATTCCGCAGGTACCAGGTTGCCACACCAAGAATCGAGCACGCGGACATCAACAACCACCACCCTCCTGGCATGTACCTCGCTGAACCTCCCCCCTCATTGGGATGTCGCTTGAAATCGTGATTATGATTTGAATCCGAAGATGGCCTTTTATCGTCGGAATGATGCCCCCATGTAACGTGTTCAGCAAAGTCGAAGAAATATTGGTCCGATTTTCTCGATTGTTTGGAACGGGGATTCAAGCACCTCACTATCAACTCGGATTGTTGCTGTTTTCGTTTGCGATTATTCATGCTGCGGCGTTCTTTCTGACATCATTTCTTGCCTGGATTGTGCTATGGCTGGGTTTCATCGGTGTCTTGGGTGTTGGGCGTGCATGGGTGACAAATGAGAAGTTGAGGACGAAAATTGCGAGGAAATTATCGGACGCGGACCCGGACGAATTGCCTGATCTCAGAATCAGTGCCTTGCTATCTGCAATCCAGTTGTTCCTGATTATCCCCCTGTTACTGAAGTCCAGTCATGAAATCTTTGGACTTTATCGGGTACCAGAGGATGCGGCGCTTCTGGACTGGATGCTCCTAGGTGTGGATCTCCTATTCAGATCGATTCTTGATTGGTCTGAAATATATGGCGTGAAAATGAGTTCAATTGAATTGGATTCGCTAGGCGGAAGGCACCTGGTTATGGGGTTCCTACTCACAATTGACTTCATTCTCATTCAAGGAATCATTCGTATTTTTGAAATTCATCGAACAATCTCTGAAGGTGTTGCGGCAGCAGTTCGTGACCCCGAGATGGCCTATCGGCTTGGTAGTCGGGCAGTGCCAAGTCTGCTCAAAATGCTCGATAAGAATGATTTGGCAGGAGATGAGTGTAAGCACGTCATCGAGGCGTTGGCTGTATTGCGTGAACGGAGTTCATGCGAGCCAATCATATTGAGATTTGAAGACGATAATTTGCATACGACAGCGGTTGCGGCCACGGTGGCAATCGGCCATCTCCCTCCACTTCTATTGGCCCTTTCGAATCCGAATTCGCGGACCCGTCTAGGCGCGCTGACCGCGATTCGAAGATTGGGGGATGTGGACGCAATCCCGGCATTGCAATCTGCAATGATAACGGGCGATTCTGAGGAACGAGAGAAAATTGTTCGTGCATTTGCCTCAATCGGGATTGAATCACATATTCATTTGATTGCGGCCTTGTCTGACTCATCAAAATCCGTCCAATTGGCCGCACTTCAGGGATTGACCCTAGACCGCAGTGAGTCATTGATGCTGTGTCTGATTGAGATGGCCAGTGACAACGACCCGGATGTGAGACTGGCTGTCGTAGATGCCATGCAACGCTTTTCCGATGGCCGAGTTGTCGTCCCATTGGCTGCCGCATTGGAAGATGAGGACCCACGTGTATCTCGTCAAGCCAGAAGAAGTTTGGATCATCTAGAATCGGTTGTGGCACGGAAGGGAACTTCGTCAGACCAGTGATCCATCTCATTCAATGTGCGGGTTACATTGACCGCTTCACCATCTGTCCACCAGTCCACAGCTACGAACGTGGGTCGCGTTCCGTGAAACTCCCAGCAATCAAGTGAGCGATTGAGTAGGAAATCATAGTCGTTAACCACCGGAGCTCGTGTCCAATCTGAAGTGCCCCTTTCCACAGACAACCAATTGTTCATGTGCCATACAGGTTGAGACGAATCGCCTCTGTGAACCTCACAAGTCATCTCCTCAGGCTGTCGTTCCCCGTAATTTGTAGTCCATCCGTGTTCGACGAAATTATGGAGATATGGGTACTGAGCATCAAAACCACCTTCGATGAATACGACGAGGTTTCGTTGACTCTGGACCATTGTGGCGAGTGTGGGCCAGGAATCACCCAATGTCTGAATGTGTGCCTTATCGATGAGTCCGCTCATGTTGAGTATGTACTCAATATGTGAATAGGGCACGTAGATTTCGAAAAGTATAGTCACCACATCTCTGGTCGATGAGTTCATCTTCTGGTGAAGGAGAGAGAGCAGTTCAACAGCATTCTGATTCCCTAAGACGCATTCACCGTGACAGAATGAGGTGTTTTCAAGTGATTCAGAATATCTTGAGTGGTGTATGTCGAGCATGAAGGCGCGGTATCCAGCATCCCACTGCTGACTTAGATTCAGTCGATGATTGGCGGCCAAGTAGTTGTAATTTTCATCTAGAGATGAATGTGCATTGTGCGTTTCTGGGAATGTCACGTCAGTGTACGCTTTATCGCAATTCTCGGCTGAGCCATTGCATGGTTCTGTAGGCAATCGATTCTGATGGAACAACCCAATGGAGGGGAGGATGATTATCATAGAAATGGCAAGAATGAATGACAGTCCTTTGGAATGCGTAGTCGCAGTCAATTGATTCACCGACCCAGAATCGTCAGCGCGCCAGATTATCGATCATCTCATCGATGGTTTCTGGATTGGCTTCTTTGTCTCGGCCAGACATGCAGGCACGACCAATGACATCCGCGCCGATATAGGAAAATTGTTGGCGCATTGCCATAATGACATGAGCTCCGCCACCACCACTGTGAGTGGCCAAACCAACCGGCTTCCCTGTACACAGGGTGCGAAAACTCTTCCAATCCATGGACGTGGACATCCAAGCAAGGGCATTGTTCAACGTAGGTGGAATTGACCCATTGTATTCTGGAGCAATGACGACCCAAGCATCAGACTGTGTCATGTCAGAAACCAACTCGGAAATATCGGGCGCTTCTTCTGGGTTCTTCGATCGGGCGATGGTGAACATGGGCAAATCCATTTCTGCAAGATCGATGACTTCAGCTTCATGCCCTTTTGCTATTGCAGCAGATGCGAAAACATCTGCAAGTTCATGATTGGTACCAGAAGTTGCTGTAATGATCAGAAAGCGAGCCATGTGACTGCGAGTGGTGATGCATTCTTGAAGTTGTGCCGGGCCAATCGACCCTTTGGGTCGCAACCGAGGACTGCGAATGCTTATGCGTAGAACGCGAGCGTCAGAATATAGGTCGCATCCATGCCAGAGCACGGTCACGAAGTATGTCCTCACTGTGAATCGCGGTTAGTGGGTGCTGAAGCCACTTGTTCTGACTGTTCGGGGCCGCTT
>CAXEUI010000036.1:0-7954 GCA_963999335.1 uncultured Candidatus Poseidoniales archaeon | reverse complement strand
GGCGGGGCGCATGACCCGAGATACCGCCCTCTGTTCTTAGCCATTCTCATTTCACCTCATACTGAGGTGAAGATTTTCAACGTGAAAGAATCTCTGCTTCAGCCTGTCCGAGCCAGTGACTGAATTCCGGTCCATTCTGCGTTGAGATGCGCAGGTCACCCGACCAATCTTCTATCCTGAACAACGTCTCACTCTCGGCCAGATGTGGGGCATTGTTCTTCTCGGAGAGGTGACACAGAACCACACTCTTCGTCTGCGGCCCTAATATCTCCACCAACAAGTCCGCAGTCTGACGATTAGAAAGGTGCCCACCTCGACCCGCGATTCGCGCTTTGAGTTGTGCAGGATACGGGCCGAGAGCCAACCGTTTCGCATCATAATTTGACTCAATCGAGATGTGAGAACAACCCTTGAGATGCTGAATCAACTCATCGGTCGGCTCACCCAAATCCGTCACCACGGCAGCCCGGCCATTTGAACCTGAATTGATGATGAATCCGACGTTGTCAGCACCATCATGTGGAACCGGCACAGGAAGCACGGATAAATCCGGCGCGACCTGCATCCGTTCAAGGGCCTCAAAAATGCGGCATTGATTGACTGGATCGAATCCAAGTTTCGCACATGTCGTGAAGTTGGCGTACAATTCGGTTCCATGGCGTTTTTGGAATATCCGGGCCCCTTGAACATGGTCTGAATGATGATGACTGAGAAGGATGGCATCAATCGACTTCGGATCGACTCCAATTCGTGCCAAACGGCGCTCCATTTGGCGCCCGCTGAACCCGCAATCGATGAGCACTTTCGCCTCCTCTGTTTGCAGTAGCGTCGCATTCCCGCGGCTGCCCGAACCTAGGTGTGTAATCTCGAGTGTCATCCTGACCTTATCGACGGTCGACCGTACCCCCCTTGAATGAAGCGCTTCATGATGGAATCAGATGACCATTTGAGGTGACCTTGAAAAACGCCGAATGGTAATTTTATTGTGGCTGATATTATCTAATTCAGATCCCATTTTCCAATATATTCGACAGAAATGCCTGCCGTTCCGTCCGAACGGCGCTCCATCAGAATCATAAGCAGGAGAGAGGGGATGCGTCTGTGGGTGTAACCCACAGGTGAGTCTATGCGCCGCAAGCAAACTGCGCTCCTGATTGCACTCCTCCTTCTAGGCTCGATGATTTTCGTCAGCCAGATCCGTCCCAGTAGCCCGGTTCAATCGGTTCACCCTGGGGATACCACGGGCGAAGGTCCTCCAATCACTGATCGAGATAAGGATGGAATGCCAGACCTTCATGAGGAAGCTTTCAGCGAATCCGTGTTTCTGGATTTAGGCGATCGTTCTCGCACGATTCCCGGGTTGGATGCGGACAACGGAACAGACAATCAAAGTGACCACGATTATGATGGTTTGACCGCGTTGATGGAATATTGTTGGCCGTATAGTTTGGATTCATGTTTCACCAACAATCGGACTGGCCTTCCGGGCAAGCCGGCCGAAATTTCTGAGACCGGTCTTCGCTGGTATCTCGATCCACGTTCAGGTGACACCGATGGCGATGGTTTGCCCGATGGATTTGAAGTGGCCATGTGCATGTCGAAAACAGGATATGAGAACGCTTCACACGTCTGGAATTGCATGGCGTTCGACCCGCTGAACAGCAGTGATGGCCTGATTGACAGCGACAGATGCCGCGATTTGACATTTGGCTGCGGAGATGGCTTCGATGTCGACCGAAATGGTATAATCGAACCTCATGAGTACTATACGAATGCCGAGGAATACCTGTACGGAGCCCCTGAAAATTGGGTCACGGAATTCGATGGTCTTCGATGCTCTGGCGATTCGGACGACATCCAACCTCTGGTCAACCCATGTCGAACCGACGAGACGCGCCCGACTGGTGAGCCTGGTTGGCTTGGAACGGATCCGCTTGACAATGATACCGACTATTATCGCTGGGTCGGCAATCCGGGTCAGGCA
The DNA here is from genome assembly GCA_963999335.1 of uncultured Candidatus Poseidoniales archaeon. GTDB lineage: Archaea > Thermoplasmatota > Poseidoniia > Poseidoniales > Thalassarchaeaceae > MGIIb-P. The sequence continues at coordinate 5,970 of CAXEUI010000036.1, read as the reverse complement.
TTGGGTCAGACTCAGAAAGGCGATGGCATCGTTGATGGGTGGGAAATCTACTTCCAACTCGATCCTCTCAACAGCAGTGACGCACTGATTGACAGTGATTTGGATGGCTGGGACTTCAATCGGGATGGTGCCGTCTCTCCCGACACCTCAAGTTCGACGCTGGATCTTGGCGAGGTATTCAGCAATCTAGAGGAGTACACTCTATACCGTGATGATGGCAATTGGGTCACGGCTGGCGTCAAACACGCCCCTCTCGGAATCGCTGATCAAACCGTGACCACATTTGACCAAGGCACCACACCGAGTCTATTGCATCACAATGCACATTCGATTTTCTCGGACGATGTCCACGGCTTGGTCTACGTTGGAACCATGCGAGGCGTCACCGTCTTGAATCCTTCAATGAATTCTTCCAATCACTTCGAGTTACCTTCAGGCGTCGATCTACTCGATTTGCATATGTGGTCAGAAGGCGGTGATGATGGCGTTCTTCTCCTCTCGACGACTTCAGGTCTCATCACGCTTGCACTCGATACCGAAGGCCAGATTACCTCTGTGGTAGATGATATGGAAACTGATGCCATGAATCTGATGATTCCGATTCAAACCGGCAGCGGGGGCCAAGAACTCATGCTCGGATTTGGCGCTGAACAGAGCGTCTGGCGCTTCACACTGGATTCACAAGGCCTCATCGCTTCTCCAACGACAGTGGCCCAACTCACGGCCGCCCTTCAACAACAAGAGAATACCACCGTGGAGACCGCTGTACATGTGGTCCTTCCCACTGAAGGTGCCCGGCTCTTTGTGGGAACCGACCACGGCTTGTTGATGGCCAACAGTTCGGATTTCTCCGGCGGATTCGATTCGACATGGATTTTCGATGTCAGCAATGCCGAGGATTTCGTCATTCCGGCCGATGCCATCGATTCTGCTTTGGCCGCTCGCGTACAGGCACTGTTCGTCGACGGTCCACGAGATGCGAATGGGGATATCACCAGCCCACAGACTCTCTGGGTGGGAACCCGAGGTGGGGTTCACCAATTCGACTTGATTGTTGGACCATCGACTCCCCTCGGTGCATTTTCGTATGATCGGATGATCAATGATGAAGAATTCACTGCCAACGATATCCATTCGATATTGCCTCTCGGTGATGAGGTAATCATTGGTTCTCAGTGGGGCTCATGGGCCCTTGATGCGGACCACAGTCGCTCTTCTGGGGTAGAACCTGACCACACGCGTATTCCCGGGCGCATCGTCGACATGACCGTGCTCGATGTTGATGGCGAATCACTATTGTTCGCAGCCTTGGATCCAGGCGTCTATGCGAACATGGTGCTGATTGACCCATTGTCGAATGATTCTGATGCTGATGGCATGCCCGACGGTTGGGAGTTCATCTTTGGACTCGATCCTACCAATCCCTATGATCGCGATGATGATCCCGATGCCGACGGCGTCAATTTCAATCCAGACGAAGACGAATATTTTGATCGAAGTTGGTCCAATCTCGATGAGTTCCGCTATGTCGCGACATCCGAACAGGGATGGAACAGCACAAATCCCCAATTGGCAGACACGGATGGCGACGGCTTGTTCGATGGTGAGGAATATTGGGGCTTCTTCCTCGAACGGACGAATTTCACCTGCCATTACCTCAATGGTGGATACCTGTGCGATGAGTCCGAAGGTCAAGCCGCTCGTACAACCTACATCACGGGTTGGTCCGATTCTGGCGCTGGTGGCGGTACAGACCGAAGCATCGATCCGACGAATATCGATACAGATGGTGACGGAATGCCCGATGGTTGGGAAATCCAGTATCGCCGTTGGATTGGACAGACATTCCATGGCGGAAACGATTGGTCCTTGGACCCCACAGACCCCACGGATGCGTTCGATGATGCGGATGGCGATGGTCTGACGAATCTCTGCGAATATCAGTGGCAACAGATCCGAATCTTCGTCCAGGACCAAGGTCTGTACACACACAATGAGACTGCTGAAGGTGCTGCGAACTGGGTCGACACAGACCCCAACCTCGCCGATTCTGATGGCGATGGACTTCCGGATGGCTGGGAAGCGCGATACACCTGTTCCTGGTCATCTGCCCAAGAGGGCCTGAACCCATTGAATGGTTCTGATGCAGGGAACAATCCCGATGGCGATGGATATGATGTGAATCACGACGGTATCTTGCAACCCGATGAGATGTTCACCAATTGGATGGAGTATTACATTTCATCCTTGATTATGCTCGGAGATGTCGACCAAGATGGCAACCCATTGCCCATGACCACATCCCTGTACAACGAATCATGGAACGGTTCGGCGACCGAGGCCTTTGGCTTCTATGTGACACAGGAAGTCATCGACGACCAACCCCTTGCACCTCAATCGGACCAAGGCACCAGCGACCCATTGAGTCGGGACACCGATCAAGATGGAATGCCCGATGGCTGGGAGTTGTTCTTCGCGCGCTGGGATGTATACAACGATGGCTGGACGCTGAACCCGGTCATGGAGCTGGATTCACTTGGCGACCCCGATGGGGATGGCATGACCAATTGGGAAGAATACAATTCAATCGATTCGAATTTCACAGAGACGAATCCTGACCAATCCAGCCCTCAGTACTACGTGTTTGGTGTTGGAGGCATTGCCTCAATTCAAGTTTGGAATGAAGCGGGTTCGATGACCTCATTTGGGACTTTCATCACCCCTGAACAGATTGCCATCAGCGGGCGCACATGCGACCCCAACAATCCGGATACAGATGGTGACGGAATGTATGATGGGATTGAATTGCTGTTCACGCAATGGAATCAAAGTGACCTAGTATGGACCCTCAATCCGATGGTTGCTGGCGATGGCCATTATGATGCAGATCATGATGCTTTGACCGATTTGCAAGAATTGAACTTGACAGTACAGAATCCCGTCAATGGTGGTCTGTCTCCACCTGATGCACCGCACATGTGGGAAGAGGCGATGGCGCAGAACGAAAACGCATTCTTGCAGCGAATCAATTCGATGCTGTTCGCCAAGGGCAACCGGGCGATGATTGCGGCTCAACAATATCTCGATTGGCGCAGCAGTCCGGAAGTCCCTCCTCCTCCTCTTCTATCGACAATCATCGGCATCACCGACCCAACCAACAATGATTCGGACAGCGATCAGATGATTGATGGCTATGAGTACTGGTTCACAGAATGGGATCTGGATGGGAATCACTGGGAGATGAACCCTCTCACATCTGGGGATGTTGATTTTGATTCTGACAATGATTCGTGGGATTGCAATGGCGATGGCGAGATTGATGATAATGAATCCTATGACAATCTTGCTGAATATCAAGCCCGAATCTATGGTAAATTCGACCAACGTTTCACCGTGCCGCCCGAGTTCGGCCTGGTCAGTTATGGACGCGACATGATGAACGCTCATCAGGAAGAGACTGGGGTTTCCGAATTCCAAGCCCGCGGTCTTCTGTACGACCTCTTCGTCTCCAAGGACGTGATGAGCAGCGAGCGCATGCTGCGCATCAATGAAGCATATTCAGACAATTGGAACCTGAGCCTGTGGGGCATCTCAGATCCAACTCATGCCGACTCTGATGGTGATACGATGCCAGACGGTTGGGAATTCTGTTATTCTCGCTACGTTGAGACCCTGCCCATGAACAGTTGGCGTTGGAGTTTGAATCCAGTGAACCCTCTCGATGTCGATTACGATCCGGATGCAGATGGATGGTTTGACCGTACTTCAGGAGATATGCCCGCAGAGCAAGGCTCGTGGGAATCACGAACGTTCACGCCATACGATTCAAGTCAGCAACTCTCTCCGGGCAACAGTCCGCTGTTCTTCACCAATATCCAAGAATGGGAATTGGGAACACTTCCAATCTCCAATGACACCGATGGAGATGCCATTCAGAAGATTCGCGAAGACTCGAATGGAGTGACGACGGCTTACGATTATTCGTGGGCACTCAGCGATGGACGCGAGGTGTACAAGTTCGGCACCAACCCCATTGACGACGATTCGGATGGCGATATGCTTCCCGACTGGTGGGAACACGACAAGGGATGGAACGAATCCAATGACAATTGGTCTTCTTACCTTCACATCAAGGTCGTATGGGAGGATTTTGGTGCGACCAAGAAACCATTGAATGTGAGCGGCATGAATCTGGCCCGCCCGAACATGGAATGGACTTGGGCCACTTTCGACCCACGGGACCCCTCGGATTCAACGGCCGATCCTGACAATGATGGTGGCTGGGATTGTTCGGGACCGACCTGCATTTACATCCCGTACAACAACTTCCAGGAATTTTACGGAAACACCACACTGGCCAGCGCCACTCAGGTTCGGGGGTCGCCGTTACTTTACGAAGGTCAACAGATTACAGAATGGTGGCAATTGCGTGGTTATCTCTTGCAGACTGGCACGCCCAACGACATCTATGCGAATTATTTCCGCATGTATAGAATCAACATGACCGATGACCTGTATGCCAACGTCCTCTTCGACAATGATGTGGATTACATGATTCTCGACCCGACCGACGATATCGCCATCTGTCGCGGTGATTGGACCGACGATTGGGAACGACGATGGGGCACTTTTGACCGATTCCCGAACATCGGCCAAGGTGAGTATGTATGGGGTTGGTGGAATCTTGATATCGATGGCGACAACATCGCTGATGGTACAGATCCAACCGACTATGACACCGATGGCGATTGGCTGAACGATTGGTTTGAGATTGATGACGACATGGTTGATGGCGTACGAGGAAATGGCGGTTCCCCCATCCGATATGACGACCGAACAACCACATGATTTCAACTCCGGGTCACGGCCCCTAAGGGGCCTGACCCGTGGGGAAGAGTTTGATAGGTTAGACCGAGCGTCGATTCTTCGCGGGGCGGGATTGTGAAGACTGAAAAGCCACCCATTCTGAAGAGTGTGGCCCTGCTCGTATTGTTTCTAGCATCATTGTTCGCTGCTGCCATTCAACCCCCCATGAATCCCAATCTCACCGTTGATGGAATTGAATCGACCAGCGGCGGCGCACGCCACCTGTACACCTTTGCTGATGGTTCATCTGAGGCCATCGCTCTGTATCAGTCGGGCACCCCTGCTCGCAACATCAAGGTATCAATGCCCCTAGGTGCTGAGGTCACAGGGGCGGAGGTGACGATTTCGGGAGCTTCAGCGACCGGTTGGAACAGCATTACGGACACCACTCGATCCGATTGGACCGAAGGGACACCGGTTTTGGTTGATACTCGAGGCGAATCGGTCACATTGTCATTCAAGGACAGCGAAAATTGGTTTGAACCACATGATTCTGAATCGACCCCCTCGACTGCAAACGCTTGGTATGACAACACGTCCTACTCCATTCGCCAGCCACATACAACCAATGTCAGCGAGACCCGTTTCAGTTCTCAACTCTCATTGCCCTCAGGAACCACTGCGACTTACAATGCAGCTGCATTCGTGTATCGAAACATGATTTTCGCTTCCACATGGGATTCGAATATACTCAAGAACACAGTCAAGGTCTTGTTCCCGAACAATGGAACGCAGATGACATCTGGCCCGAACAATCAACCCGTCCGCCCGGATATCGATATTGGATCCTGCTCCATTCCATCTATTCCAGGCTCATGGCAAGCCTATGGTTGGCGGGATTGGGCCATCACCGATGATGAACGCGCCTTCGGCATCCTGTCGTCGTATCGTGGTCAGAACGCTGTACAGTATCATCGAATCGTGGAATGGGATATTCGCCATCCTCTGGCTTGGAAGTGCATCTCTTCTTACGATGTCAGCAGCGGAGGGTATGGCGATTACACAGCGATTGCTTACGACCGTACACGAGACAGCATTTGGGTCAATCATGGTGTTCGAAAATCAGTGATACAGTACGAGTTCGATGGTTCGGGTGGTTTTGAG
>CAXEUI010000035.1:0-8059 GCA_963999335.1 uncultured Candidatus Poseidoniales archaeon | reverse complement strand
AACCTCGTTGAAATTGATGGCATTCGGCTGCATGAAGTAAATGGAGACATCAGGGGTCGCCATCATGTCCATCGTCGCCCAATCTGTCGGTGTACTGCCCAGATCGATCCGGACGTAGACGTTCGATGCATCATATCCGAGATGGAAGGATTCGATATCCAACAGTTCGTCATCAATGCTGGCATCATACATCGCTGCACCATCCCATTCACCGGGCAGAGCGATGCCGTCAATCATGGGCTCGATGACACCACCATACGGCGTCTCGGGCAAGGCGGGATGGGTCCACAGATCCTGCAGATACGGTGGGAGTTCGAGGTTGACTGCACGGTAGATGTTGGAGAGATGGACCTTGAACAGCACATCCCACATCTCATCGTAACCACTGTCTTGGTCCAGTCCATACCACCAGAACCAATCGCTGCCCTCAGCGATGTACAGGCTCTCCCAGGCATCGGCGAGACCCACATGGTTGGGATTGTCTGTCTCAAACGCCACCAAGGTTTGGCGTGCCTCCACTGTACGTTGCCACGCTAGGCTTTCCTCAGCCTCTCCGGCCCATGTTGAGAGTGTGCCATCAATCCATGAACCGGTGCCAATCACATCGATCTCAGGCAAGGTGAGATTCTTCTCGAGGAATTCGCCGGGAGTGGTGGTCACTACCGTCGGATGGCTGCTGAGGCGGCTGAACCATTCTTCAGTGAAGGGGCGACCATTGTCGTGATGCTGGAAGTCCGACATGAACATCCAGTTCTCCCCGTCCAACGCCACAGTGAGCAGATGCTCGCTGGGGTCCTTGCCCTCATCCAGCAACTGCTGTCGGATGTCGTCACAATATGCGAGGAAATCGGACGCTGCGGCCTCTGGAGTCATCGAACCGTACTGGAAGGCAATTCGGTCGCTGATTACGCGATCGCGGAAGACAACCGCAACATCATCCACCATCCAAGGGGTGGCCAGATTCGATGCCACGGAGATATCGATGGTCTCACCACTCAAATCGGTTGATTCCTCGAGATTCAGTTCATCGGTCACCATCCATTCGATGCCGACATCAGCGACTGGTTGGACCATTGCGGGAGAGACCGATTGTTCGCTGGGCCACATGCCGACCGGACGGAAGCCCAATTCCTGCTCGAACAGGTCCATGCCGGTCTGCAGATGGTTGGTCACATCTTCAGGCCATGATTCCTTGTTGATGCGGATGCCATCCTCAAAGGTCCATCCATCCATCATCAAGAGGGGCATAATCGGGTGATAATACGGTGTCGTGGTCAATTCGACCTGACCACTGGCCGCCAGTTCCGAATACATCGGGAGAATGTTCGACATGTGTGCTTCCTGAGCGTCTAGGACGTACGTGAGGTCAGTCAATGAGTACTGGCCATTTTGCATGAACAAGTCAATCAAACCTTGATCGAGATGACTCGCGTTGTACTGGCCCTGAACGTAGGAAGGGCTGAATTGATAGAGATACCACAAGACCTGAAGATCGAGGAAATCTTGTGCGGAAAGTAGTGTGTCATCCATAATCGTGGCCGGCTTCAGATTGTGCATCGTCATGCCATACAGTTCGGAATAGCGCTGACTGGAGGGAAATACCCAGCCGACCCGAGAATCCTCTGCTGTGACGTTGTAGATCCAGCCAGAATTCCAGAATGATTGGAATTGCATCGTATGCAGTTCAAGGGTAGTGGCGTTCGGATATCCATCCGTATTCCATGAACGACGAGCGATGTCGGTGTGTACATCCAACACACCATTCTCTGAATAATCGAGCAACTGCTCAATGAATGATGGAACCAGATTGTATGTGACCTTGGTGTCCGTACCGGATAGGATGCCCGGGCTGTCAACGTATTCGGTCATCGCATGAACCCGAACCCAGGGCATCTCGACCATGCCAGTCAGTTTGTTCTTGTAATACGGTTGATGCTGGTGGAAGACGATGGCCAGATTCAGGGCGTCATCGACTTTCTCAATCGGCGAATCCGAGGTTAGAATGTCCACATTTGCACTGGACTGGGGAGTCGAACGATTCTCAATCTGATACCAGTGAGTGAATGTCTCAGCTCCATTACTGGACGCGGGGTTCTCTTGAGGGAATGAGGTCCAGACATTGCCCGCATCCTGCCATTGTGCCCAAGCGATGACACCGACGTTCTCAGGGGAATCAATACCGGACCATGGTATTGCGATTTCCGTGTTCTGATTGCCGGACCATCCTATCCACGAAGTGGCGGACGAGGTGCTGTCCACCCATCCTGTTCCATCATGGGTCTGCAATGCTGAATAGGACGAGTCTTCGAGAACGAATGCATGATCCGCTGCGAATGGAAGGGTCTGAGAGAAACTCCACTCCTTGGAGAGAGGACTTCCCCCCTCACTCGTATTCAGATAGACGAACAGGTCGGCACCTTCGCTCATGCTGGACCAATCGCTTCCAGACCAACCCAGAAACAGATGGGTGGCATTCCAGGTCATCCGGAATGTCACACCATTGGAATCAGTGGATTGTAGACTGTCTTCGGGCCAATCGGACATGTCGCCATTGAGGATGATGTCGTCAGGCGTGGCAGCACTGACCAAGCCAAGCAATGCCGGCGCAAGGAAGAGTGTGACGAGTGCGATAGCAGTCCGACGCATCACTTCGGCGAGTCCGCTTTACATCAAAGGCTTTCCACCTTCTCGGCCAAAGGCCGAGCATGCGCGAGGCGGGCATATTGTGCCACATCACATCATTGCCCTCAGGCAAGCTCGGCCCAGACGCCTTCACGTTCATCGATTTGCTCGCTGAAGCGGGGCTCACCGTGTGGCAAGTATTGCCGATTACACCACCTGATGAACATCGAAGCCCATACGCTTCAACCAGCGCTTTTGCGGGTTGGGTGAAATTGTGTGATCCCTCATTCGAAGAAGATCCAGACCACGAGTTGATTCGTGATTGGCTCAGTGTCAATGCACATTGGGCCTGGGATTGGGGCTTGTACGATGTCCTCAAAGAGGCGCATGACGAAAAACCGTGGTTCGAATGGCCAGAACCCCTGAGAAACCGACACCCAGAGGCCATCGAAGAGGCCATGGAGGAGTATATGCCACAGATTCGCGGGCGGATTATGAACCAAGTTCGCTTTCAAAGAGACTGGATGATTCTGCGACACTATGCTGCGGAGAAAGGCATCAGATTGTTCGGTGATCTCCCCCTCTTTGTCGCCAAGGATTCGGTCGATGTCTGGGTCCGGCCACATCTGTTCCATCATGATGTCGTGGCCGGAGTCCCTCCTGATTATTTCTCAGAGGATGGACAGCGTTGGGGTACGATGCTGTACGATTGGACCGCCCACAGAGAGGAAGATTGGACGTGGTGGAGAATGCGGATGGCGCGGACATGTGGCCTGTTCGATCTGGTGCGCATCGATCACTTCCGCGGGTTTGAATCCGCATGGGCCATCCCCGAAGGGGATGACACTGCGAAGAATGGATCCTGGATGGAGGGGCCCGGAGACGATATTCTCCAAGCCATCATCGATGTTGCCGGAGACACACTGATTGTGGCCGAGGATCTGGGAATCATCCCCGAAAGTGTCACGGACCTCAGAAAACGGCACAACCTGCCGGGAATGTCGGTTCTACACTTCGCGTTCGATGATGAGAATGCCGACAATCCGCACCGCCCAGAGAATATCACGAAGGACAGCGTTGTGTACACCGGAACCCACGACAATGACACCACGATGGGTTGGTGGGAGGTTGGATCTGACGAGCGGAGAGAGCGTGTCATGGAAATCGGATTGGCGGGGGAAACTCCGTGCGATACCCTGATTCGCCTGGCGATGGAATCCGCGGCCCCACTGGCGATTGTGCCTCTGCAAGATATCCTTCGATTGGGCACTGACGCGAGAATGAATACACCGGGGCAGACAACGGGCAACTGGACGTGGAGATTTGAATGGGAGGAATTGGCCGATGGAAATTGGGAGGCCTTCAAACGCTGAACGGATTCAAATCTCTCTAGGGTCAAATTCATAGGGCTGTGGAAGCGGACCGAGATGGTTCAGATGACTGTGGCCTACCTCTCTGCGGAAGTCGGCTTTGAGAGTGGCCTCCACACTTATTCTGGTGGCCTGGGCGTCTTGGCTGGGGACCACATCAAATCGGCGGCGGATGCGGGGGTCGATCTCGTGGGCTGCACCTTGCTGTATCGCAAGGGATACGGTCGACAGCATCTGGATTCAGCGGGCAATCAGACCGAGACCTATGCAGAGATTAATCCACATGAATTCCTCTGTGATACTGGGATCGAAATCGCGCTACCGCTCGATGGGACGACGCTGCGTTCCAAGGTCTGGATGTACCGGGTCAAGGGATTGCCGACCTACTTCTTGGACACCCGCCACCCGGACAACTCACCCGAACACGCCTCGTTGGGGAATCGTCTCTACGGCGGGGATGATTCGACCAGAATCCGCCAAGAATACCTACTGGGTGTCGGCGGCATTCGAGCGTTACAGGCACTGGGTCACGAAATCACCGGCCTGCACCTGAATGAGGGACACTGCACCTTCGCGATGCTTGAGATGCTGCATCAGGGATGGACGAGGGAACAACTCCGTCAGCGCTCCCTGTTCACCACACATACACCTGTTCCTGCTGGGCATGATCGATTCTCATGGGAAGAGGTCGAAATCGTTCTGGGAGAACTTCTGCCCACAGATGCAAGCAGTCTGGTCAACGACGAGAATTCCTGTTCTATGAGCCATCTTGCAGTCGCTCTGGCCGGTCAGGTCAATGCTGTATCCAATCTCAATGCCTTTGTTGCAAGTTCCATGTTCGAGGGAAAACACATTCATTCAATCACAAATGGGGTCCATCACGAGACTTGGACCTGTCCGGCTCTGGCCAATCTCTACGATGGGCATCTCAAGGGTTGGAGGCAGGACCCGACCGTGTTGGCCCACGCAGGGAGGATTCCAGACCCTGAACTCATGGCTGCGAGGCACGAGGCGCGCGCCGTGCTGAGAGATCTCGTCCGGGCCTCCACAGGAGTCGAATTTTCTGAGGAGAGGTTGACGATTGGGTTTGCAAGGCGATTCGCGACATACAAACGAGCGAATCTCGTCTTCAGCGACCTCAAGCGACTGCGTGGGATTGGAGAGGGAAAGATTCAGTTCGTCTTCGCCGGAAAGGCGCATCCTCGCGATGAAGGTGGAAAACAGATGATTCGGGAGATTTTCGAAGGTGGCGCCCAGCTCGCTGACAAGATTCCGGTCGCATTTTTAGAGGATTATTCGATGGATACTGGCCTTGCGATGACCAGTGGAGTGGACATCTGGCTGAACAATCCGATTCGACCCATGGAGGCCAGTGGCACGAGTGGGATGAAAGCGGCCATGAATGGTGTCCCCAATTGCAGTATTCTGGATGGTTGGTGGCCTGAAGCATGTGAGCACGGCGTCAACGGATGGGGCATCGGTGAGGGTGAAGATGAACGCGATGATGAGCGAGATGCGAAGGCCGTCTATGATACACTGGAGCATGAGGTGTTACCCGCATGGAATGATGGCCCAGAGCATTGGAATGACCTGATGCGGGCATCCATCGCCACGAGTGCCCGATTCACGGGCGCGCGGATGCTCAGTGATTATCTCCGATTCTACTCGAATTTTGGCTCATCGTCCTGATTGCGCACCCGAATCACGAGTGTGATCAGGAAGGCGCCGGCAATGAGGGTCAAAAGGCCCAGTACGACGCGGACGAACTGACCTGTGGTCAGACCACCCGAAGTCTGTGAATTCCCTGACCCACTGGATGATTGATCATCCTCGATGGTGTCTTCGGGCCCCGTTTGGGGCTCTGGTTCAGGCTCAGGCTCTGGGTACACGCATGTGCCATCATCGACCTCTGCGAGATTGTCGAAGTTGGTCGCGTTGGAGTCGTTGCAACCCTCAATCGGAATCGCAGGTTCGGGTTCGGTCATGGTGTCCCAATGTGATTCGGGAACTCCAATGCAACTGAGAGCTCCCGGATGATTCTGACTAGGTCGAATCCAGTCCCCGTCGGGCAATCTCAGGTAAATGCGAACACAATAGGATCCAGCACCATTGTCGATTGCCACTTCAAAGGTCTGATTGAAGGTGGATTGACCGGAAAGCATCGCAATGTCTTCTCCACCGAGATTGGTCATGTGTGGCTCATCATCAATCACGAGATCGTGTCGAACACGATACTCAATGGTAATCGGCACATCAGGATCCATTGACTGGGCCTCAAGGGTCACGTTGAGATATCCGGGGCGTCCCAATTCGGTATGTGCCCAATAATCCATAGGGAGGGTCTCATTCTCTTCAGACCCACCGACAGTGAAGGTGTGTTGCAGGACAGAATCGGGACAATCATGCCAGTTATCGACCTCACCACAGTTCAGGATTGTCGCCTCAAAGGTAAGGGTAATTTCCGTTCCGTTCGGAATTGTTTCATTCAAGACGAGTTGCCAAGAATGGGGGTACGAGGTTTCGGCGAAGATGAGGTAGTACCACTCGACCATGCCCGAGAATCCACTGACAAGAGGGTTGTCGGCAGTCGCGTTGACACCTGGGTAATGGATCTCCGTGTCGCAGATGTTCACGAGGTCGAGAGTGATGAAAAGGGTCTCGTTGACGGTTAGATTGTCAACAGTAAGGCAATGGCCATCGGGTTCATCGGTCTGGTTGAAGGGTAACGCGTCGGCCTCGAGGAAGATGGCGACACTGTGTGGATCCAGTGTGAATCGGTGTTCTGGATCCATTGGAATCTCATTCAATGCATCATAGGCAACCCAATCCAATGCCAAATCAAATTCCGCGGATGTAGATCCACGGTTCATCGCAATCACTGCTTGATCGGATTCAGTCGTCATCGACCAAGCAATCGTATCAGTTCCGTTGGACAGAGACTCGTATGTACCTCGGCGAAGTGCATCTGAATTCAGCCTCAATTGACCGATGTCGGTGATTTTCTCCATCAGAGATGATTCACGCGCGTTGAGATTGGAATCGGTTCGCAGAACATGCCGATTGTCGGGGTCCGCACCCCCGTAATCGCCGTACTCATCGCCCTGATAGATGACCCCGGCCCCCGGTGTGGTCAGCAGCCATGTGTAGGCCTGCAACGCCGACTGATAGGGGTTCTCGGTGCCGGGCTGGCCGGGCCGACCATCCTCTTCCCACTGATTCCATTCGTCATCTGTACCGGAGTCAGCGCGACTCGCGAATCGAGGCACGTCATGACTGCCGACGAAGGGGACCATGGTCGCTCCTTCGGCATACTGATCCTGACTTCGTGCGGTCCAGTAATCGAGGTGCTGGTAGTCCATGCTTCCAGAGGTGAACACGTTGTCCACCACGGCATGATAAAGGACGAAATCGGCCTGTCCATCCAATGAATTCGGACCGATGTAACTGTTGATTGTACCATACTGCTCGGCATTTTCCTCCAGAGTGTGGCCAGACCATCCCATCGCGGTCTCACCCTTCAGAAAATAGTCGGTCCCAGCGGTCTCGAATCGTTCATTGATGCGCACCGCAAGGTTGGTGATGGCGAGGTCCTCGACGTGCTTGACCGCATCGATTCGGCCACCGTCGAGATCGAAGGTCTCCATCCACCACATGACATCAGCAATCAACTGCTCACTGGCCTCTCGCACCCGCCAGTTGACATCAGGCATGTACGGGCGGAACATACAGTCGAGGCGGTGCTCGGTCCAGCCGCAGTTTTCCTCTCCACAGAGACAGCCTTCGTTGAACCACTCGGGATTTTCTGTGTAATAGGGGTGGTCCTCGTGAACATGATTGATGACGAAATCCCCTAGAACGCGGATGCCGGCATCGTGTGCTGCCTCGACCAATGCTTCCAGTTCAGCCTCGGTTCCCAATCGTGAATCGGTTTCTCTGGCAGACACTGGCCAATATCCATGATAGGCGGAAACTGAGTGCTCTCCATCAGCAGCGAGTTCAGTGCCATCTGCCGCAGTATTGAATGGTGTCAACCACAGGGCATTGACCCCGAGATCGGAAAAATATCC
>CAXEUI010000034.1:0-8193 GCA_963999335.1 uncultured Candidatus Poseidoniales archaeon | reverse complement strand
TCATGGTCCTCGTTTGTTGTGATTAGTCGGCCTTCGAAGTGACCTCCCAATCCACGCAGAGCGGTCGCTGTAATCACCCCTTCAGGAGCGGCCCCAATCCCCATCAGCATATCGATGTCTGAATTGGGGTCTGCCGCATTGAGTCCCGCCGACACATCTCCATCTCCGATGAGTGGGACCGCAACATCCAGTGCGCGCAGGTCAGCGATGAGTTTCTCGTGTCGAGGGCGATCCATCACAACGACCTTGAGGTCTTGAGGTGCCTTGCCAAGAATCGAACAGGCTTGCTCAACGTTCCAAGCGACATCGGCTTCAAGGCTGATTTCGCCATAGAGTTCAGGTCCACCCGCAATCTTGTCCATGTAACAGTCGGGTGCGTGCAGGAGTGTTCCACGGGGGGCAGCGGCAAGCACCGCGATTGCATTGGGCAGGTCAAGCGCACAATGATTGGTGCATTCTAACGGGTCGACTGCGATATCGATCTGTGGCGCTCCTGCAACACCTTGCATGGAACCGAGAGGTTCGCCAATGTAGAGCATCGGCGCCTCATCCCTCTCTCCTTCTCCAATGGCGACTCTTCCGTCGAATGGTACCGTATCGAACACTTGACGCATCGCTTCCACAGCGGCCCCATCTGCCTTTTTCCGCTCCCCTCGTCCACGCCATCTCGCCGCCGCAATCGCGGCCTCCTCACAGGCACGAAGGAAGTAATCGGCAAGGTCTGACGTGCTCGTCATGCCGTGCGCGAGAGCGTGGAGGTTCTCAATCCTGCGCTTCGTCCTTACGCTTCTCCAAGACTTGGATATCGCGAATTCTTGTGGTTGGATATTGTCCCCTTGCATCTTTCTCAAGGGACTTGACCATGTCCCATGCGCAGAGTAGGCCGGTGGAGACTCCACAGAGCGCTTCCATCTCTACGCCGGTCTTCCAATGGGCACTGACACTGACCGTGCAGCGCAGCGCATCCTCTTCCCAATCCCATGTCACCGAACAACCCTCTATTGGGATGATGTGGCAATGTGGAATCGATCTTGGAGTTTCTTTGACGGCTTGAATCGCGGCAACCATGCTGGCTTCCAAAACATCGCCTTTTGGGACCAAACCATTTCGAATGGCATCTGCAGAATCAGGTGAGAGTTCGAGAATACCGGTCGCCACGGCGAAGCGCGCAACGATTGGTTTGTGTCCTACGGGGACCATCGCATCCGTCAACCGAGACCCTCCTTCCAGTGCGCCCCATCGGCACGCACCTCTTTCTTCCAGACAGGGGCTTGCGCTTTCAGTTCGTCGATGAGCCAAGAACACGCTTCGAACCCTTCTTTCCGATGCGCACTTGCCACATGGATACAGACGATCTCCTCTCCAGGCAACACCACTCCGGTACGATGACTCATTGCAACACTTTGTACACCAAATTGCTGAATGGCCTGAGCTGCCAGTTCGTGTAAGACCGTTGGCAACTTCTCTGACCACGCATCAAATTCTAGGCGATGTACTTCCACTCCGTCATCGATTCCACGTGTCAGGCCAAGGAAGGAAACGATGCTTCCACACCCTTCAGCATTCATCTTTGAACGCAATCCATCTGAATCGAGCCTTTCCGGGGCATCTTCAATCAAGATCTTACCCATGTCACTCCCGCCGTCGCTGTTTGACAAACTCATGCACTGCGTTCATGAGGATTCCGCACAATCGCCTAAATACTCCAACGCGAGGCCCAACCATGGCCGATGCATTCCGAGAGAAGGCGACACCGGGGCTTGTCCCCGCACTTCAATCGGGTCCATCTCATGACCGTCCAATTTTTGATGGTACAATCTTGACCGTGATTGACGACTTGTGTGTCGGTTGTTCATACTGCCTGATGGCTTGCAAAGATGATGCTCTGATTGTCGAAGGATTGTGTGAAGTCATCCACGACAATTGTACGGATTGTCTACTTTGTTTATTGTGGTGTCCAACCGGTGCCTTGGTTTACTCCTGAGGTCGAATCATGACCCCAATCAGCAGATACCCACGCATCGAGGACGAGAAGAAGAAGCGTGTGGTCGTTGTAGGTAGCGGGATTGGAGGCTTGACTGCGGCAGTGAAATTGGCCCATTCTGGGAAGTATGATGTTCAGGTCTACGAGCGCCTTTCATTCGCTGGTGGTCGATTCACTCAGCATGATCACGACGGATATGCGGTGCCAACTGGAGCCGTTCACATGGTCCCTCATGGCATGAAGGGGCCATTTGCCAAGATGATGTTCGGCAAGAGGAGCAAAGGTGGATTGGAGATGGGCCGCCATGGCCTTGAGTTTCTACCCTCGATGAAGTTCGCCTGCCGCAACGTGAATGGTGTCCATCAAGGTGCAGACGGACCGATGGAAATCCTGCGATGGTTCCCCCTCAGAGACACATTGAATCTCCCTCGCCTATTGCTTGCCCGAGCCAAGAAACCTGCCGGGCCGGGTGAAACTCTCGACGGTGAAACTTGGATGCGGAAGCGATTTTCTGACCCATTCGTTGATTTTCTCGATTCATTCATCAATTTCGCCGCCAGCGTCCGCTTCCATCAGATGCCCGCATCCACCACCGTGCGAATGATTCAGAACTGTTTCTGGTCCGACCGTCCGCATGTCCCCAAGGGAGGTTGTAAATCGGTCATCGATGCCCTTCGGAAGGACCTCAAACAACACGATGGCAAACTCAAACTCAGCCATGAGATTACTGAGATTATTCCTGGTGAAGAGGAAGCGGCGACCAAAGGACATCGTTTCGCGATCGGCATCCGTCGGCGTGGTCGTGAAGATGCGACATGGATTGGTGCTGATGCAATCATTCACAATGGTGGGCACCCCAATCTGCTGGATACCCTGTCTGATGATTTCCATGTTGAACAAGAGATTCGAGACCGAATTGACAAGACGCAGGCAGCCGGTGGCATTGGATTCGTCTTTGGTCTGGATGATGAGATCCCCCATCGAGATAGTGGTGTGACGATGCTGCCCGGCCTCAGTCGAGTCGGCGGTTATGTCATTCCGACATTTTCAGATCCTTCACTGGCACCCAAGGGCCGCCACATGATGATCACACACCAATATGTGCCCAAATCGGACATGAAGGCTGAAATCAAACGGGGTCGGGAAGAGTTGCATTCAGCTCTCCCTTGGTTGGAGAAGCATGGCGAAGAGATTGCGGTCCATTCCTATCATCGAAACTGGCCTTGCAATCGCACACCTCAAGGGGCCGAACTCCCAAGTGATGTGGGCATTGATGGCATTCGATTGGTTGGAGACGGTGTCAAGGGTCATGGCTGGATGATGATCGAGGGCATTACTTCGACTGTTCCACAAGCGGTTAAAGGGATTGAAGCATCCCTACGTCGATAATCACATTTCCTTGCAGGTTCGGGCGTTGTGCCCGACCTTCCCGCAGATTCGACACGCCCGAGTCCCACGCATCGACAACCGTCTCGCTCGATTTTCTGCCGCGGTTGGATTGAGGGTTGGACATGTGCGGAGGTTGTGCCCTTTCTGTCCACAAACGGAGCAGATTCGATCTCCGTCAACTCTCTTCTTCCTCTGGATCACTTTGTCGGGATGTAGAATCGAGCAAGTCTGGGTATTGTGACCGGACCTCCCACAATGTGAGCAAACACGCTGGCCTTTGCGCCGTTTTTTCTTCGATTTCTCAGGGTTTAGGGTCAGACAAGTACGAGTGTTGTGCCCAATCCCCCCACAGGCACTGCACACGCGCCGCCCATCTCTCCGTGGGGCTGCATCTCGCTTCACCCGTCGCTCCGCTCCCTCAGGATTCACTTCCGGGCAGGTCTGGATATTGTGACCCTTCAGTCCACATCCCGTACAAGCACGGGTAAATCGATTCATTTCCCTAGAGATTCTCCGTTCAGCTGATCCTGGATTGATGTCGGGACATGTTCGTACATTGTGTCCGACTTGGCCACAGGAAGCACACGCTCGGCCACTTTTCGCCACACGTTGACTTACACTATTCGATTTATGATGCTATTGTTTTGTTGAAAATTATTGATTATTGACGATGCAGCCTCGACGGTGGATTGAAGGCTATCTTCAGCCTCCCACATTTATGGACAGAGCCCTTCTTGAAGCAACGGCAGCCGCACTGGTCGCACCGGGAAAGGGAATTCTCGCAGCCGACGAAAGCAATCCGACGATGACGAATCGTCTCAAAGGGGTCGGCCTTGAATCGAGTGCCGAAGCCCGCCGCGCATATCGAGCGAACCTCTTCGCCACACCCGGCTGCGAATCTGCTGTCAGTGGGGTCATCCTGTTCGATGAGACCATTCGACAGACGATGGATGATGGTACACCGATTCCACATTATCTCACATCACGTGGCATCATCCCTGGAATCAAGGTCGATACCGGTGCCAAGGATCTGGCCGGATACCCCGGTGAGAAGATTACTGAGGGCCTAGATGGGTTGCGTGAGCGTTGTGCAGAGTATTTCGCCATGGGTGCTCGTTTCGCCAAATGGCGTGCTGTTATCAAGATTGGAGATGGGATTCCAAGCGATGCCTGCATGTCAACCAATGCACACGCTCTGGCACGTTATGCTGTAATCTGTCAGGAACAGGGCCTAGTCCCAATCATTGAACCTGAAGTATTGATGGATGGGACTCACACTGATGCGGATTGCTTTGAGGTCACATCTCGGATTCTTGAACGAACATTTGAGGTATGCAAGGACCAAGGGGTACACTTCTCTGGTGCACTTCTCAAACCCAATATGGTGATAGCTGGAAAAGAATGTACTGAACAGAGTTCACGCGAAGAGGTTGCGAAATCCACAGTCGATTGTTTGACCACATCGGTGCCGCATGATGTTGGTGGCATCGTATTCTTGTCAGGTGGTCAGTCCGACGAGGATGCCACTGCACATCTGAATCTGATGAACGCCATGAATGTAGAACACCCTTGGCAACTCTCGTATTCGTACGGTCGCGCGCTACAAGCCAGCGCCCTGAAGGTGTGGGCTTCGGGAACGGCTGAGGACAGCCAAGCTGCCTTCTCGCACCGTGCCAAGATGACCTCGCTCGCACGTAGCGGCGATTGGGAAATCGGTTTTGAATCGTGATCAGCGTCGATCTCGATCCATGAGGATTGGACCCTCGCCATCCCACTCGGGATAGTTGTCAGAGACCCAGATGCGGGTCGCCCATTCACAGATGTCGTATCCGCCGGAAAGGATTCCAGAGCGCTTGATGTAACCGACCTTGACAATGTCCTTGTCTTTGCTGAGCACATTGCCCAACTGCTGGCTGGTCGTGCCATGGCGCATGGTGCTGTTGATGTGCTCCAGAATTTCTGCTGTATTGCGTGGCCGTTCTGCCAGGAATGCCTTAATCTTCTCTCGAATTCGTACTGTCTTCATTTCATCTCCTCCTTTTTATGTGAATTTTCCCAGCGACACTCTGCTTCCGGTGTGGGCGCCCATGCCGTCTGTTGCGAGCGATTGCTGTCGTTCATATAACCGTAACGGCGGCATTTTCTATTTGGTTACGTAAAGATACGGGAAAACTCACACTAAGTAGGGGAATCCCAACTTTCAATTCTACACCGCCATATATTCCACTGGAAATGTGTAAGTAAATGTAACAAATAGAATGATTGAAGTATAATCATACGCTAGACCCACCTGAGAACGCTTCAGGTAGTGTCATCGGGGGGTTTGGAAATGGTTGATGAGGTGAGCCCCGAAGAAGGGCAACAGACCCCTGTTCCGTTACCAGTCAAGCGCATTCGGAGTGCTGTTCGTCGCCGAATTCTGGAGCGATTATCCGAAGGACGGGCAACGGTGACACAGATTGCCACATCGACCGATCTTCGATTGCCCCACACATCAGCGGAATTGAAACGACTTCGTAAAGAAGAGTTGGTTTTCTCTGATGAAGAAACAGGTTCTCGAGGAGCTTGTTTGGCTCTCACAGCCCGGGGGTGGGATACTTTGCGAGCCGATGAAATCGCTCGCATTCAAGATTTGACCGAAGAAACGCCACCGGCAGGTGCACTAGGGAAATTGATTTCCGTGACGGGCAATCACTTGCTCCTCGCTTTTGTTCGAAGACCCAAAGATGGCCCTATTGCCCTTCCGAATCATCCTCTGGATGTCACACACCCAAGTTCAGCAGATGATGTTTGGACTTGGATTGAGCCAAGAGAAAGAAAACCTCGTTGGATGAGTTCTGTAACACACCTTCCAGTGCCGCCACCACACGAGATGGACTCAAGCAACATTTCGTCATGGGGAACTGAATCTCAGATTTGGGGCTTACAACGATTCAGACTGATTGATGCCTCACAATCTCTCCAACTCGCCAGTGGTTCATGGTTTGGTCAGATCGAGGATTCTACTCAAGTGGGGTTGCCGAATCGAGTTCCTGAAGAAGGCAAGTGGCGTTTGGGTTCTCTGGCTCTCGATGGGCCCGTGATTCGAATGGATGCCCCACTCTTGGCTCTCGGCCTTGATCGAATGAGTCGAGAGGCATTACTGGCCGCCGCATCACCCAATGCTGTCACCCTCGCCCCCAGTCCTAATTTCGATGTACTCCATCGTAGTATACCGTTTGAGGTGCTAGAAGAGTGGGTAGAGATTGCCCATCCTCGTATACGCCCAGCAGAGAGAATGGAACGATTGCGCCTCCTTCGTGAAGCGCTCTCCGAACCGGGGGCTCCGCGCCTTCGGCGCAAAGTTGACGATGCGACATGGAAGAGATTTCGACAGCATTGGGGCGATGTCACTTGGTCTTCCTCTCCACTCAAGAATGGAGATTGGATTGACACTAGTTCACTTTCAAATCAAGCCGAAAAATCTCTCATTGAATGGGCCCTTCAACAATCAGAATCCTCTTTGGTCATCGAGGCTAGACCCAGTAGCCACGCGTCGTTACCCTCCACGCGACTTCCCAATCATGTGCGATTGATTCTCTCCACAGATTGGCAGAATCCTCCAATCTCCAATCGAATCGAACCTCATCCTGTCTTGCCTTCCATGTGGTCGAGATTGTCATTGTTTGAAGGCCCGGCGGCCCCTGTCAATCTCATGCCCGCCGCTTCTACGGAAGCGTTGTCAGAGGAAGTCATCTGGACGCCCCCCCTTCAAGCCTCAGAGGTTGAATATACGAAGCAAACACTGGGCGGTCACCCTGAAGGGAGTTTGATTCCCAATTTGTCTGTTGATGAGAGTGAGGAGCGATTGTTGCGAGCTGCTGTACTCAGTTATCCGTTGGGTGATTCAGAATGGGCGAATGGTATGGAAACCCAACATCCTCTCGTTGCATGGATTGCTTCCACGCCGGCAGATCGATGGCCAAGGTGGGAACGAATCGGAACAAAGTTGGGAGATGACTGGATTGATTTGATGAAATCCGATGACAAGGAATGGGTCAAAAAATATCCCCCTTATATAATTAATAGAATACTATCAGGTTTTCAAGATACTCTTATGCTTGTTAATGAAATGAATCGTAATCATTTTATTGATAAAGATATGCAATTTCACTTTCTACTAAATAGTATTAGAAGTAAAAAAAGGTATAGTCCTTTTTTGAGAGCTAGTAAACTAAAAGATATTGAGTGTGTAAAAGAGTATTATGGATATAATAATGAAAAGGCGAAAGTCGCTCTTGATATACTCACCAAGGATGAATTGAAAACATTAAAAGAGAAATTATATAAAGGTGGGACAAAATGAATGAATTAAATACTGATTGGCATCCTGAGAAAATGCTCGAAGTCCAATTAAAAGAACCTGATGATTTTCTGAAGGTTCGTGAAACACTAACACGGATTGGCGTAGCGTCAAGAAAAGATAAAAAGTTATTTCAATCGTGCCATATTCTACACAAACAAGGACGATATTTCATAGTACATTTTAAGGAGTTATTTGCTTTAGATGGTAAGAAAGCAAATCTTTCTGACAATGATTTGGAAAGAAGAAATACAATTGCTCAATTATTAAGTGATTGGGGATTGGTTGTTATATTAAATACTGCAATTGCGGAAAAGAAAGCACCTCTTTCACAAATAAAAGTTTTAGCATTTAAAGAAAAAGGTGAATGGGACTTGCAAGCAAAATATAATATAGGCAAGAAAGCAGAAACAGAAACAACAACTGAACCTGCACCAGAACCAACAATAGAACCTACAGATGGAAGCACAGAAGTTTA
>CAXEUI010000033.1:0-8217 GCA_963999335.1 uncultured Candidatus Poseidoniales archaeon | reverse complement strand
GGGGTGACTGTTGCAGCAATGGGCTCTACGTGACTGTTCGCAATCGTTGTCAATTCATCTTGACGTGGGTCATAGTTGAATTGGCCCAAGGGTGCGTACGACTGCCCTGCAAGGTACACGGCGATATCGTCCAGTGTTTGGACACCATTGGCGTCTTGCACAATCATGGAGAAGGTGTGGGTCTGTCCAGCGAGAAGATGCTCGTCCCATGTATCGAGTGAGAACCCCGTGTTGAGCAGTGTGGTCTCCGTATTTTGCGCGGTTTGCAGCGTGGCCCAATCCGATGAAAGGCCAGGAGCACCACCCGTGCCACCCTCCTGGTAGCTGTTACCGGCCCAGTCCGTGCCCTCGACCCATAGGCTGACCTTGCCGTTGAAGCCATTCGTCGCGACCTGGATGTTCGTGAAGGACACCTGCTGGGAACCGCTTCGAAGTGGATAGAGGCTCTCAGTCATGGTGAGATACTCGCTGCCCTGTGCGAAACCGTCACCATTCGTATCATCAAGACCTTCGCGCCAGTAATGGAGGATAATCTCCTCGCCACGATCCTGCTCATCTGATACAGTGATGTGGACTGTCAATGGATTGATTGGATCCCACACGTAACCGTTGGCGTCCAACTGTCCGACTGATGTAGAGACGAGGAAGGGGTCAGCGATAGGTGCATCATCATCTCTCAAAATGGTCACAGTGGGTGGATTGGTGGTGGAGTCGTTCGCACCCGTGGAGCCGGTGATTGGGCCGACACGGCCAATGCTTGGGAAGAGGATGTGTGAATTGGAGGCATCCAGAGTGACGGAACCGTGGAAGGTTCCGTTTCCATCTACAATCAGAGGCATTTCATTGCCAGACACGTTGACAATCATTGCAAAGTCGCTCTGCAAAGGTCGTAGATTGACGGTGTTCTGGAATCGAACAGTTCCACTGATTGACACGTCGTGTCCACTGCGAGAGTGGAATGGGTAGTCGGGTGAGAATTGATTCGACAAATGGCGTTCTTGGTCGTCATAAACCTCGAACCCACTGACTTCAAGGTCATTTTCGACGGCCTGACTTCCAGATCCGCCCGATTGTGCGAGTGCAGGTGCAATCGCTTCTCCTGTGATGTTGTAACTCAATGCAGACCAGTCAATTTGTGTAACGTCATCCCATGTCCAAGAGACGCGGAATCGCCAATCAATCTCTAGAATGCCGGCACTTTCTGTGACGCTGCAGTTTGATTCCATGGGCAATTGATTGATTCCTGAAATCTGTGTGAAGATTGATGCGGTCGATGGATTCTCAACTTCGAATACGATGCTTGTTCCATCGCTGGCCGTTCCAGTGAGAGAGATTTTGGCAATCGCATCGTTGTCGTACAGGTGATTGTGTCGAGTCGTAATCTCGACGACGTTTCCATCGGGATACAAAGTATTTGGAACGGTGAATGGATGATTCGTAATCATCAATTCATGATGGATTCCTCCGTCGAAGATGACGGCACCAACATCTGCTGAGTAGGTGACGGGGATGTCGACACTCGCCCCGGCCCCTTGTGCGATGGTCACCAGATGGTAATCGACCATCTGTTGAGTGAGTCCGGTGATGTTTTCAGAAATTGAATATCCAATGGTAATCGCATGGATGTCAACCAGTGCCAACCCACCCGTCGACAAATCGAATTCAACAACTCGCCAGTCACGGTTGGTTTGCGGTTGGGTGTGTGTAGGCTGAACCATGTTGATGTATGCAATCATCGAAGGTGAAAGACTCTCAGTGGTGTATCCATCGTTGAATGTGAGCGCTGATGAGGATCCAATGGTAAGATCAACGGGAGAAGGAGTGGGATTGGTGAGGGACGAGACATGGGCTGAAATGACTGCGGTTCGAACTGTCGCATATTCAGGGATCAAAACCGAGACTGTGGCTCCAGATGCACCCACTTGGATACCTGTAGTGGTCGTGTCAAGATTATGAGTGGTTGTTCCCGATGTAGACGTGGTCTGATAGAGTAATTGCTGCCACCCATGATTGCCATATACAGTTCCTGTCGGGAAACTCCAGTCAACAGTTCCATCGCTGGTCACATCCGCTTCAGGATTCACCGCAGGTTGTCCGAACTCACCCTCGGCCCACAGTGACGAAATGTGACCACCCGGATTAATCTCGATTTGTACACCAAATCCAGGCTGTGGTTCGGGGAAATTGATGGTGCCTGAAAGCCCAGATTGACCAACCGTTGACCCACTGAAATCTATTGCACGAATGGTGACCTGCGAACCTACACCTGTGAAATCAATCGAGGTGATTGGCCGGCTCGAGTGAGTGAACTCGCTGTTAATCTGTAGAATCGAAGAACCATTGTTGGTCAGATTGCCGTCCCAGAGATCCAACGTGGGGGCAACATCCCAACCATTGCCCGTCCCCCGCGCATCCAACATGCGAATTGAACCAACGTGAACTGCATCGATGAGAGGGGTAAGGAAGGGGTCATCCGTCCCCATATTGATTTGAACACGGATGCCACCAGCGTGAGATGCTCGGTCCAAACCATGTAGGGAAATTGGGAAGGTGAGATTCTCAAATCCACTGATTGCCGTTCCAGCAGTATCCAATACCGTACCTGATGCCCAAGTATTGTCAGGAATGGTTCCATCGATGTCGATCATACCGAGACCAAGAGCGTCCATTTGCAATATGTCAGAGACCCAATACCCCTCATCGAGGAAATAGTCGACCTCTAGGCCAACATCATCAAGGTACCAGCCATCATAATTGACAATGGTGTCGCTTTCAAAGGAAAATCGGAACCAAACGTTTTGCCCAGAATATGCAGTCAAGTCCCCAGTTTTTGTATTCCACAAACCGTGTGGACCCTGGCAGTTGAAACCGTTAGGAGGAATTGCATTTCTACCGTCAAATACCCCTAGATTGGCCAAATTGGCATTTGGATTGAATGGCAATCCAACAACATCATACCAATTATTCCCAGGATCAAAATGTGTCCATGTCTGATTGTCAGTCGAAATGAAAACGGCACCACCATCATAACTTGATTCAGAACAAATCCAGTGACTAAACGTGAGGCGCGCACTCGCGCCCGAGGGAATCGTATACTGTGGCGAGTACAGGTGATCCCAGTTGCCGCCAGAATAAATGCCGGCAAGATTTACACCGAAGCCAAATGGAGCAGTCGGGAATAATGAGGGGCCCCTCGTTGCGGTCGAGGAAATTGGACCGAAGTCCCAGTCACCAGTAGCACTCCATCCAGCGGGAAATCCCCCGGGTGCTCCAGCAGCACTGTTCTCAAATCCATCTGAATTTGAAAGTGCACCGGCTCCAATCGAAAGGAATTGCCAGTCATTGGCTCCATTGGTGATTGAATAATGGGACGCTGTCGATTGAGAATTTAGATTATCGGAAACAATGACGTTGCCACTACCATCAAGTACGGATATACTGTCAAGAGTGAGACCTTCCAGATTATCATTCGTTCCACCATACTGGACTGAACTGTCGGTGTCAACGCGGTAGCGCAGGTATACTGTGGACTGGTTGTGGAAGGCAGTGGGGATGGCCAGATCGAGAATGATGAAGCCGTTGGTCTCGTCACCGTAGGTCGTGTTACCAACGGTGTATCCATTTCCGGGGATTGCACCCACACGACTGCGGCAAGCGGTGGTCGTACTGCTGGAGCTGCTGGAGATGTCCGTCCAGGTGTTGTTGTTCGTCGAGAGTTCGACGCAGAAGTTGTCCCACCCCGAACCCTCGAGGTCCCACTCCAATACAGTGCGCAGGATTGAGTTGGCTGCCACGCCTGAGAGATTGAGTGGTTGATTGAGTTGCAGGGCTGCGATGGCGCTGTTGGAGTACTGACATGTGCTTGCTGTATTTGAGTAGCAGCCATGATGCCAATAGTTGGCTGCACCCCCCAAATTTGTAATCAATATATCATCAATGAACCACCCGGGCATCCCTGAACTGTTGGAATCCGTATGGATCTGAAATTTGAATTGAATCTGAGTTGAGGAATTAATCGAGGTCAAATTGTCGAGGAGGAATGTCTCTTGAACCCAACCTGTTTCGTTTGAATCTGACCATGCTGGGAATGTGCTACTGTTAGAGGGGGTGCCAGCAGGCGTACTACTGGTATTCATCGTCACATTGGAATTGTAACCACCGACGGGTTCAATCCATGTCCATGCGCCATTGTCAAGTTTGTATTCCACCCAAACTGCATCACCTGCTGAAGCATCAGTGTGACGCCAATTCCACATTGTGAAATTAAAATGATTGATGGGGGAAGGGATGGTCGTCGGTGCGGAAATCAGTGCTGCATTCTCACCAGCAGGAATAGGGGCACCTGCCAAGGTTGCTGCCACTGTTGAGCCGGAATGTGCAGCAGCAGGGATGTTTCCATGACTCAACTGACGAGTGTTTCCAACCGTTGTGCCATTGATGATTGAAAGAATCGATGGTTCCCAAATTGTTGTGTTCCCAGATTCGGTCCATCCACTCGCGAAGTTCAGCGTCACCTGTCCCAAGAATGAATCGACGTTGCTGACCGCAGCGTCGGGCAATAGGGAAAGACGACCATCAAAGTGCCCCATGGTGGAATCAGTGAATTGACCGACAGAGAAATTGGTGGTTGTATCCACCCTCCATTCCGTGCCGTTTCCATCGGACACCATCTTGTCTTCGGCGGTCATCCAACCCTCTAGGATTGTGGCGTTACTCGGGACATTTCAACCATCAACCTCGACATCTTGGCCGCTCGATGCGATTTGCGAAGGGCCGACCCAACTGCTGACATCAGCAGCAGCCCACGGAAGGGAGATCATCATGAATGTCATCAATATACTCAACATCACTTTGCGATTGTTTCGCATATCTCCGACTCCTACGGAGTCCGGCGACGCTTAATCGTTAGAAAGACCTTCGGGGCATAGGTCAGACCCTATGGGTCTGGAAAAGAGCCACTGGCGTGAATTGAACACGCGACCTCCTCATTACCAATGAGGTGCTATACCGCTAAGCCACAGTGGCAGTAAGACAGCGACCGGCGGTCTTGATTTAATCACTACGGACGCCATATTGAGTATGCGTTAGTGAGTGTAACTGCCATCATGCTCATATCCGAAAGGTTGCACGCCGAAATACTGCCGAGGTCGCATAGCCTGGTATCGCGCATGACTGGAAATCATGTGGGCTCGTCCCGCGAGAGTTCAAATCTCTCCCTCGGCGCCTAATCGAGACTAGACGCACGTTGGTCGGACACAACACCCCAACCTCTTTGCTGGAGTGCTAGTGTTTGGAATCATGAGAGCGAGAGCCATCTTGCTGACTCTCCTCATGCTCCTGTCCATTCCGGCTCTTCCATACACACTGGTTGGCACTACTGCTGCTGGACAGGTGACTCATTTCGGCAACACCGGCTTCCCGGGGTCAGTGAACATCACCTTCAGCTCTGCAGGGAACGACACCAGCACCAACATCACCCTCGGTGCGAGTTCGGTGGTCGCATCGGCCGCTTTCGATGTGCGCGGCTGGCAGGGGCTAATGGGAAGCAGTCCAGATACCATCGGAATAGATGTCGGCGATGACGGAGACCTCGAGTGGTACTTCGGTGGTCCGGGCAACGGATCATTCGGTCACGTCGACGAATTCTCCAACGGATGGGATAGGGTTGGAATCAACCTCTCAAGTGGATACAATTCAGCATATTCTCTCCGCTTACCACTCAATGCCACTATCTCCTCGGCAACGGTCAACATCTCAACTCTGAGTGAGATGACGCTTTCTGGTAATGATGTAAGGGACTCCTACATGGATAATCCAAATCCAACTTGGGGCAATATGACACTCAAAGACTGCAACTTCGGAAATTACACCGTCACCCGAACCGGGAAAACGGTGTGGTCGAATTGGCATATCTATCGGTCTGTTTACTGGTTCAATCTCTCACAACTTCCGGGTGCAACTGTACTCGATGCCAACCTCTCATTTTGGGTAGATAATGTCGCAAATAACGCCAACACAGGCCAACCTGTTGCTTCACAGTATGCCTATCGTGTCCATCCATTGCTGAAAGACTGGATCGAGGGGTTGGAGTATGTGGCACCCGTGCAACAGGGACCTGGAGTCACATGGAATAATGCGATTGACAACGTTACAGGTACCGATTACAATTGGACTACAGCAGGAGCATCCAGTTCCACCGACAGGGGTCCATCGGTTGCCAGCGTCACAGATAGTCCTGCAAACCTCAAACAGAATTGGCTCACATTCAATTCGCAATCCCTAACGGATTTGGTACAAGGATGGGCCAATGGAACTGTCGTGAATCAAGGTGTACTGCTCGTTGGAAATGAAAACACGAACAAGCCATACGGCTCCTCTCTGACACTCACCAGCAGAGCCAACTCCAGTTACGGACCTCGTCTGGTGGTGGTGTTCGAGGGAAGTGATGACGTCACCGCAGGATTGGATTTTGGTAATGACGGGAACATGGAATGGAGTCATGCCGGTAATCTTAGCAATGGGTCGACCACACCCGATCTATCACAATCCATCAACTCCTTGCTTGCCAATGCCACACCCACCTTCACAGATAGTTGGGGTAACGAGTTCGTCGACATTCCCTTGAACGTGAGCGGGAACGCGACATTGGTGCTTGACGGCATCGATGTGCGCTACGACTGGACACCGACGGTGACCATCTCTCCGCATGGAGACCTTGCCACCGAAATCAATCAGCATCTCTCCAATCTCACTCCCGACCCTACCGGCAATGTGAGTATCGATGTCAATGTCAGCAGCGGCAGCGCCGGTATCGTGGAACTTTCAAACCTGCTCATCGTTACTGGGGACCGCCCACCCTCGATTGGCTCGATCACCCTTCCATCGGTTACATTTGTGCCGAATGGGAACACATTTCCGGTCGGCCTGGAAGTGACCTCCTACCAGGGACTTGCCAACCTCTCTTGGGTGGCGCTCATCCCGCAGATACAGGATGTCTCCAACCGACCGTCATTGATCTACTCACTGAGCAACAGCACCAGTTGGGTGAATGACCCGGGTGGATTCATCTCGAACCTCAGCGGACAGTGGCAGCCATTGAATACCGATACCGGACAAATGGAATGGAATCTAGAGGTGAGTTGGGCTTGGCCCCCTGAACAGGACGTGACCTGGCTGGCACAGGTCGGGACTACTGACAACCTGCATTCCGAGCGATTCTCAAGCGTGGCAACCGACCACGAGCGGCGAATGGAGATTGACTCCTTCCACCTGTGGGATGAGACCGCGCCCACAGAAGGTGGACCAGAGGTGTTCACCGACGAATGGGTTGCGGGGGGAGACCAGTTGCGCGTCAGTGGTAGCGTGAGATTCCTTGAGGTCTCCAGTCACCCCCAGCCGGGTGATGTACTGGTAGAATTGGAGAATGTGAGCGGAAATGGAACCGTGGATGCGAGTGGTGCATTCTCAATCAACACTCAGGCGCCCGCGGGAGACCGTTACGGAGGATTCACTGTCAGCGCGCTGATTGCGGGGAACTTGGACGCCACCGAACCGGGAGTGAGTGTGCGCACCTTCAGGGTAGATGCCACCATGCCGGGGATGATGCTGCACTCCCCAACTGGGACGCGGGTGATACCAGATGGACAGCAGTTGCTGAATGTCTCAATCGCCGAGACCAGCACCGCCAGCGGACTTGCCGTTGAGACTCTACAGCTGCGCTGGTGGGTGGAAGGCCTCCACGACGATGGCGATGGTATTCCTGAGGCTGACGAATATGCTACTCGACCGCTGTTGCGTGAGGGGGCATCGGACTACTTCCACGCCTACTACGAAGATTACCCCAACTCACAGGGTCAATCGGTGTCCCTCTACATCGAGGGGCGGGACCGTGCGGGCAACCCTCTCGGGGGAGGAGGGGTGGGCTTCGAGGAAGATCTGCACAACTACACCTCCCTGGTACCCTCGCCGACAACCTTGGCGAACGCCACCCTTGAACTGCCTGGAGGGGATGTGCTCGTCCCAGCCCATGCGGGCTGGTTGAACGTGACCCTGAACGATGAGAACTGGATTGAGGACCTTGAGGTCATCGTCATCGATATTGGGCAAGGGACAGAACTCACCTGGGCACGGGGGGTGGGATTCAGTTCGAACGACCCTGAAGTAGAGGTAGAGAGTTTCACTCTGACAGGTACGGGAGAGGAGATGCTCCTGAATCTG
>CAXEUI010000032.1:0-8276 GCA_963999335.1 uncultured Candidatus Poseidoniales archaeon | reverse complement strand
GTCCCAACCTCGGAGATTGGTTGGCCGGAGAGCGAGCTTGGGAAGATGTACTCGAAGCGTTTCCACGAGGTGAGTTGCGAGATTTCATGACCAGCGTCTCGGAAGAAGGGGTGCGCATTGCAGTCAAACCCCAATACGTCGACAAGATACCACGGGCATTCGAAGGCTCAGTCAGTGCTCTTCTGGAACGGGTCGACCAACGAGGTGTCATCACAGAGGTCAGTGAAGCCTTGGCCATCGACCATCTGTTCGATCGCAATCTCCCTGAACTCTCTGGCGGTGAACTGCAGCGCGTGGCCATCGCTGCGACCCTTCTGAAAGATGCGGATGTCTACTTCTTTGACGAGCCGTCATCCTATCTGGATATCTACGAACGGATGCGCGTCGTAAAAATTATCCAAGAACTGTCAGCATCGGGCAAACGCGTCATCGTCATCGAGCATGACCTCGCGATTCTCGATGTTCTATGTGACCTCATTCACGTGGTCTATGGAGAACGAGGGGCCTACGGAATCTTCACACCGCCTCGCGCAGCCAGAACGGCAATCAACGCCTATCTGGATGGGCATCTCGAGCAAGAGAATATCCGGATTCGAGACAAACCCATCCAATTCCTTCGTGGACGAATGCGAAGCGAAGAGATTGGGCAACCCATCGTTGAATGGGGAGATATGGAGAAAACACTAGGCACATTCCATCTCAAAACAGAGACCGGCAAAGTCCACAGTTCCGAGGTCGTCGGTGTTGTTGGACCCAATGCAACCGGCAAGACGACGATGGTTCGGATGATTGCAGGTGAATTGGAGATGGATGCGGGTTGGTGTACGATGGAAGCCAAAGTGTCGTACAAACCTCAGCATGTGAAACCCGAGTTCGCGGGAACCGTACAACTCTGGTTGGACAGCGAACTCGGAATGAAATGGCGACAAGGAGAATTCCACACAACGGTCATTCGACCTCTTCAGGTTCACACATTGCTCGAACAAGATGCCCGGAAATTGTCGGGGGGCGAATTGCAAGCCGTCAGCATCGCCATCTGTCTGGGACGTGAGGCCGATCTCTATCTTCTGGATGAACCCAGTGCCCATCTCGATGCGAATGCTCGAATGGAAGCCGCCAAGGCGATTCGGAAAACCATGGAAGTGAATGAGAAGGCGGCCATGGTCATCGACCACGACATCTATTTCATCGATATTGTAAGTGATTCCTTACTTGTCTTTGAAGGAGAGGGCGGCACTGATGGACTGGCGGTGGGACCTCTGCCCCTGCGCAAAGGGATGAATCGATTCCTAGAGCAGGTCGAGATCACATTCAGACGGGATCACGACAGTCACCGTCCGAGAATCAACAAGATCGATAGTCGCAAAGATCGCGAACAAAAAGCGAGTGGTGAGTATTTCTACACGGGTTGAACCAGATGCCAGTGATTCCACAATCGACGGGCGTACACGCTCGGAGCAGGCGTCGTCTGAGTGCATCCTCATTGGTCACATGGGAACGGTGCAAGCGAGATTGGTTTCTGACGCGCCGACTCGGCATTCGAGTGGCCACCCATCCTGAAATGTTGTTGGGCCACATTGTCGAAGAAGCTGTGACATCGATTTGGATGGAACGTCCACACCCTACAGATGGCATGGCAAAAGGTGCCGCTACATGGGCTCCAGGGCATGAAGGAGAGACAATGGAAATTGATTCGCTGGACACCCTCAAGGATTGGTTGCGATCACTGATGCGGCCTATCGTGGACAGGATGATTGAGGAATTAAATGCTGCATGGTCCATTTGCCTATGGAAGGCAGATGGACGTTCTGCGGGTGAGATTAAACGCGAGAAATTGAATGCCATGATCAAGAATGCCGTCAAGTTACAGATCGCCGAAGCCACAGCATGTCTCGAGGCGAATGGTGGCCCACACCTAGAGGCATTTCGAGCCGACGGGGACCCGTTCGGGACGCCTGCACCCTGCTGGGAAGATGGCAAGGGTACAGGATGGCAATCTGCTGGAGAGGCCTGCACATGGTGGGAAGCCTGGGAGATTGCCAGGCCATGGGTCAAGGACCCCCGAATCCTCGTCGCTCAGCGTCTATTCCATGAAGAGGGGTGGGCTGCAGGTGAACTCGATGTGGCGCATCGGTGGCGAGGCAATGTTCACATCATCGACATCAAGGCAAATCGAGGAAATGGTCGCGACCACTCGGGTGTAGCCCATCAACTTCGGTTCTATCAATGGTTGTGGCACCAAACGAGAGGTCATCCAAAAAAGCCGACCAATCGCGTCGAAGAAGGCGAAGTGGTTGAAGCAAACTCATGGCACCTCGCAGATGGATTTATTCACAAAGCAGATCTCATCGAAGACCTTGGATCTGAAACAAATCGCCTTCGAACGATTCAAAACGAAATGGCGATGACCACCTTGGATAATCTGAATCTCAACGCAACCGAACCTTCAACGAATGGAAATCTTGGCTGCGAAATTTGCCATGGTTTACAAACTTGTGATTATCCCCGAGGTGGGAGAGAACAGCCGCTCCACTCCCTCATTCCTGACGTTGAAATCGAACCTGCCGATTCACCCTACACTGCCATTGCGGATTTGCCCAGTCGCGTGACTGTGAAAGGATCCTTGCACGGACATTGGGGGCCGATGCCCAACCATTACGGAGACCATGTAGTGGGTGCGGCCATTACCGCAGGAGGAAAAACTGCTGTCATCGAAGAGATGGGGGTGAAACAGTTTCCACGACTGCATGATTTCGAGGAAGATGTTGTTGTGGTCAATGCTGCACCAGGTCAATGGCGAGGCATGATTCGACTCTATCTCGATGCGGAGAGTCAGATTCTCTCAATCGATGAGGCTGGAGACATGGAGGTTGATCGGATTGGACTCATCCCCACCCGCGCCAATGTCTCAGGTGTTGTCATCAGTCGGGGTAGCAACAGTGGAACGAATGCCAAAGGCAAGGATTGGTCCATGTCGACAGCGCACATCTGGGATGGAACCGCGTTGACCGAAGTGGTGGCATTTGGGCGCGGCCGAAGTGATTCATTCGACAAACTCAGGGTCGGGGATCGAATTCTACTGATGGCAGCCGAAATCGGTTGGCGAGAGGGGACACCACAATTGAGAATCGATCCCAGAAATACGCGAATGACGGTCGAAACGAAACCGACTGAAAATTCCACTGATTCGGATTGAATCAAACAAGGCCGCATGGTTCAAAGACGGCGAAGTGTAGGACAGGGTCGTGCCCGTCCAAATCGTTGATGATGATGACCTGTTGGTCAGTAAGTTCGAGAAACTCTCGGCGACCAACATCAATGATTGGAACGCATGCATGCGCCACTGGTGGTACCGCCGGGTCGAGTATCTGAAAGGCCCGCAAGTCCCACCCATGATGCGGGGCAACATTGTCGAGGCAACCGTCTGTGCTGTGATGCGAGAGACGCCTGCACTCATCTCTGCTGAAGACCCGCCTGAAATTCTGGCTTCACCACTCGATTCAGAAGGCGTTCCAGATCGTGCAGCCCCATCAGGGTGGCCAGCGCAGAATATTTCGCCGATGCCCACGGAGTTGTGGCCCACGGACCGTGAAGGGTTGCGCGAATGGGCCTTCGCACGCGTAGATGTTCATCTGCCAGTGCAGAAAGAGGTGGAAATCGAGAAGTTCCTGGATGAACCACAGCGAATCGGCTCGGCTGACCAACTTGACGATGAAAACATGCGACAGATGTGTCGCTCTGCCATTGAACTGCATCTCAACGAGGTCGAGCGTTGTATGGCCGCCTCAGGCGGACCAAATCTTGAGGCGTGGCGTCGGGGGGAGGCTCGCCCAGAGTGGCCTGCACCGGACGGATTCCCTCCCGAATGGACAACGCCACATCCTGTGGCACAAGAATCGGGTTCGCTTTCACTGCTTGAGGCGTGGGAAATCGCAAGACCTTGGTTCGTCGACCCCGAAGCCGCGACGTTCTCGCTTGGAACCACACATCCCGAGCATTGGTTCTGGGGTGAGTACGACCTTGTCTATCGCTGGACAGGGGTGCCTGCCATCGTTGATCTGAAGGCCAGTATGGGAAATCACGACCGCTCGCACAGTTACATCAACCAGATGCGAACCTATGCATGGTTGTGGTGGGAAACTCACGGGCGCAACGAGATTGTCGATGATTTGAGAATCTGGTATCTCGGCGCACCAGCAGTGAAAATTGTAGAGGCCCCAGATGAATCTGAATTGCAACAGATTGCTGAACAGATGCGAGAATTGTATCGAGTGACATACAAGGAACGCAGTGACAATATCGAGGATTATCCAATGGAACCTGCACCATTGAGGCTGTTTGAATCAGGAGGTGTTCCAGCAGAACCAGCGGTCGATGAAAATCCGTTGGCACGTTGCGAACAGTGTAACTATCGATCGATATGCCCCTCCACGGGACTTTCCGAAACCCTTCCACTTCAAACGACTGTGACCCTTGATCGAATTGAACGACCCATCACCCCAGCGGCCCAATTACAGACGAGAGTGGACATCTGTGGGGAAGTTGCAGGATTGTCGGGCCCGAATATGACTGAGCACGGTCTGGATGTCTCTTTC
Source organism: uncultured Candidatus Poseidoniales archaeon (assembly GCA_963999335.1). Taxonomy (GTDB): domain Archaea; phylum Thermoplasmatota; class Poseidoniia; order Poseidoniales; family Thalassarchaeaceae; genus MGIIb-P. Next base: position 3,681 of record CAXEUI010000032.1, on the reverse strand, counting down.
TTTCTGGTACAGGGTGTCGACCGAATCAAGGTCAGTAGCACCTTCATGGGCAAGCCACGAGATATCACACGAAGAATCGCCAATGGGGTGACGATTCGAATTCGCGGTGCGCAACCGACAGAATGGAATTTCGTACCTGAGATCAAAATCGACCAAGACAGTGCCATCGAGATCATCGAACCCCTCGATGCAGATGGAGAAGAAATCACAGCCTTGGTGACCGGGGCTAGCGTAGTGGGTCGCGTGATGACGATTCGAGATGGGACTTGGGTGAAGAATCGGTCTGGAAGTGGCAAGCCAAAGTGGCGTTTTACGATGCATGATGCCACGGGACGAATCGATGTGGTCTGCTATGCCTTCACGGTCCCACCCATCGCTCGGTCTGTTCGCCCAGGGGATGAAATCGCCATTCTCAATGGGGTTTACTCCGAATTCTTCGGACGTCCAGAAATAAAGTTCCAGAAGAACACTCGATTGGTGATTCTCAAGAAAGCCGAGGATTAACCACCACTTGAGACGATGATCAATTCAATCTCAATGTCACCTGTAATGGTCGATGTATGGGGGACGATTTGTTCGCCCACGATGGTCAGCACGGTGGACGGTGGAATCTCCATTCTCTCCAGAACCGAGGCGATGGTCACAGACTCATCGAATGACAACACGGTTCGCTCACCTTCGTGGGTTACGCCGACCTCCATGGCCTTGACTGATGCATCCACCTCATGAGGTTGATGGCGCCGAGAGAGAGATTTGAACTCCCGCGTCACGAGGACAGTGGATTTCGAATCCACCGCGATACCGGGCTATGCGATCTCGGCTGTGGCCCTTCGACCCTCACTTTTGACATAAGCCTGACGAGTCTCAAGCATAGAAACCGGACCCAGAGTCCTCATCGGACAGGTCGAACCCTGCAATCTCCTTGCCTTCCATCATCGATAGAAGTCTGGCCGCAGTCTCACGGGTATTGTCAATGGGCAAATCCAGGCCCAAGTCGAAATCCGAACTAATCCGTTGCGAAAGTCGGTCCGCGGTGACCACATCGATACTGGTGCCAATCGTTTCTGCTGAATAGGCTGCACTGGAAACGTCGTGCAAAGGTGAGAGGGACACAAGGAGGCCTGCCAAGCCGAGCATCCCACCTGATGGCTGCTCTGTACTGACAGAGATTCCGCGTTCATTCAACGATGATTGAACCTCTTTGGACGAACATGTCAGGTGGATGTTGTCCTCACCAAGTTTGGCGCTGAGACCGGCCATCACGATAATCAATGGCGTTTCTGAGGATTTGGCAAGTTCAAGGATGGTATTGGCCATCTCATGTTGGCCTCGGGGGGTCATCGGTTGGCCATTGCCTGTGATTGTGATGACCGTCTGCTCATTGTCCAATTGTACAGAGTGTACAGAGAGGTGTGGGGGAACCAACAGCCCATCCTCGAGAATCGAATGAGGTGGAAGATCCGGATGAAGAATCCGTGCAATCATCGACGATTCGTGTTGTTCGTTGAGGGTGTCGATCATCAGCTTCCCCACATTTCCAACACCTGGAACCGAAGCCAGAATCAGTTCGTGTTCGGGAAGTCCGACCTGATCTATCCAATGAATCGTAGTACTCATTCCTCCTCATCCTCCGGAGAGGGCAGATTGGCCGCCCATTCTTTGGATTCAACGTCCTTGAGTTTTCGACGAAGGTCAGCACGGGCATCTTCAGGAGAGAATCGCATCGGCCCCGCCGCCTGAGCTAATCCTCCACATTTCTCACAAGTCTCGGAAAGGCCGTACGCACCACAGGCGGTGCATTTCTGTAGACGAGACCGAGCCATGTCTCATGCCCTCATGGTGCGGCCTTTGAACCTCTCTCTCAAAGAGTGGCTCATTGTCGCAAGATTTCAGCAACGCCGATGTCATCGATGATGTTCTCAGCAATGGCGGCTTCGACGAGTTCCCAGTGAGATTCGGCAACCTCCCAATCAGGAGCTTTGAGTTCAATACGATATTCAGGTGCGCCGTCATAGTAAGTCGCAATCTCGACCTCGGCGGATTTCGATGAGCACTTTTCAACTGCAGTCAATGCCTTTCGAATCGCTTCGATGCCCTCACTGCCGTGAATCTGAATGTTGGCAATCGCTCGAATATTGACGAATTCAGGAATGATGTTCTCAATGGCGATTTCGATGAACACGGATGTCCAGTCGCCCTCCAATCCTTCGTTGGCAAGGGCATCGTTTTCGATGGCGGTCTCTTCAAAGGCAGTGTACAACGCACCAAATGTTTCAATCAATTCGGTATTCATCAGTTCAACCTTGGCCTCATCCCAACCCGAGCGTTCACCCACGATTCGCAATAATTGACCAGCGCGCTGTTTGTTCTTCCAACGCTGTAGTGTGTCCCGGCGACGCTCATCGCTGACCGATTTGATGCTGAGTTCGACGCTCTTCTTGTCCCTGCGGACCTTCAAAGCCTTGGCAACGACACGCTGTCCTTCACGGACGTGAGATTTGATGTTCTTGACCCAACCGGAAGCAATTTCGCCGATGAAAATGAATCCATCTCTTCCGGGGTAACCATCGAGATCAACGTAGACGCCATTCTGTTTGACCGTCGTAATCGTACAGACGAGGAATTCGCCGAGGTCTGGCCAACCGGCTTCTGCTTCCGTCATTTCCCTAGACCCCCGTCACTCGAGGATCTCAGCGACGGTTGCGCCTGTCAATTGCGCTTTACCACCCGCAGGGCGGGCAAGGACGGAACCACATACACTGCAATTAATCAGCGTGGTGGCCCGTTCGAAGATGATCTGTTCATTGCCACAATCACGGCAATGTACACGAAGGAAATTACTGGTCGCCATCTGTTTTCACCTAGAATCACTTGTCGACGAGTTCGAATTTCTTCGCTCGCTTGCATGGTGGAGTGTGCGCCTTTCCTGTTTCGGTGCACCGGTAGAGGATGTTGACCCTCTTGGTGGGCTTTTCACGACCTTCCGGCTTTGGCCGAGGGAAACCACGGTAACCCGCAGTGACTCGACGGAATCGGCGTTGACCCCACTTCAGTTCACTCGCACGGCGCTTCTTGACGCGCTCAATGGTGTGCATCGTGTGACGCCCAGCCTTGGGGCTGTAGCGCTTCACTTGACGTGGCATCTTGACCATTGTTGAGCCTCCTCACCGTATGGGTGCGAGCCTGCGACAATCGACCCGTATATGAGGGTGTCGCGCTCGAAGGGCATTGAAATCGTGTCACTGCGTGCCTAGGCAGTGAAGTTGATGAACCCCTACCAAGGACGCTATACCGATGTGGAGTCTTTCAGACCCATGGATTGGCTTCTGGCTGCCTATGGCTCTGTTCTGTCTGGCGATAGGATTCTGGTTGACGGACCGAAAGGATACACGCAAGCGTCTTTTCGGCCCTGTTTTCTTTGCCTCAGTGGCATTGATTGTGCTGTTCGGATCTCAAACTCGGGGCGATGATTCTTCTGAAACCGCATTGGATTTTCCAAAAGAAAGCTGATCAGTTACGTGGTTTTTCCTTCTTTTCTTTGTATAAAGCCAGCAAACCGCAACCTGCGACCTTAACAACTTTGAATCTAACCCCAGGAATATCCCCTACGGCGTGACCTCTTCTACCGAATCCAGCTATCAAAACTTCGTCATTCTCTTCGATGAAGTTTAAACAACCATC
>CAXEUI010000031.1:0-8325 GCA_963999335.1 uncultured Candidatus Poseidoniales archaeon | reverse complement strand
TCCGCAAAGCTGTGAAACCGGTCAGCAACACCTACTTCCCACCTTCATATCGACGCAAGATGCTACGAGTTCTGGCCCGCAGGGCGATGGCGCCCCTCGAAAACCTGTGAGAGTGGCATTCATGAGTGACGGCAGACATGATTTCACGATGGAAAGCCGCCGAATGGGTTTCGCACTCTGTGCCATTACACTTCTTGCTTTCATGCCCATTCCGGCTGCAGCACAGGATACACCCATCGGCTGGGAGATGGGGCTTGTCTACGAAGGAGGGGCCTCAGAGGATGATCCATTCACTTTGGGTGAATCTGAGACATCCATACGATTCTGGATTCGCAATGACAATGTGGTTGGCGATATCGAGATATCGCTGGAGTATGACACGTCATCGAGTGGTACGCTCAACGGAGAAGAAAGTGTCACGGTGGGCAGCGGAACCAATGATACATTCACACTTCGATTGAGTGGAATCGACCTGTGGAATATTGCCGCCGGGACAACATACGATTTCGATATCGATGGTGAATTGACTTCGTGGGGCGGTGCACCCATCGTGGCCCCTGTCTCAAGTCAGAGCGTGGATGGTGATCTGATTGTACCGCTGTTACACCGCTGGGATGTCGAAATCGACGAAATCGGACATCCAGTGAATGCGGGAACTGAATTCAATCTCCATGTCGATCTGAGAAATGAAGGCAATACTGCCGATTCGATCAGCACGTTCTCTCTCGAAGATGATTGCCCAGTCCTGACGGTTTCTGACGGTCCACTCGATGCCGTTAGGGGAGAACTGACTCAGCCAGGCATCGCCAACTCGGTCACGTTAATCTTCGATGCATCTTCGACTCATCCGACTCGAATGTGTGAGATTGAGATTACCATCAGATCTGCAGGCGTTGCAAATGGCGGCCTTGGTGATTCGATGAACAAGGGTGAAATCGATGTTGAAATCGAAGCTCGACCCGTGGGCAGTCAACAAGACAATGACGATGCAAGTGTGGACAATGACGATGGGCCACAGAATCAGGAGAAGGTGACCTCTGACAACTTCCTGATGTTCCCTACAATGGTCACCCCAATGGCCATTCTTTGGGCGGCACTCATGCGGGCGCGCGAGGAATGAGTCGTTTCCCCCGAATTTCGCACACTTTGATGGGCGTCAATTCCGCAATGATACGGAAAGGGTCGACTTGAAACTCCTTGAAATAGCGATTTTGACCTTACTCGGCTTGCAGCAACCTATATTTGCACAATGAGATTGCCGGAGGCGTTGGTATGGTGGAGCCTAGGCTCCATTGAATACAAGGAGGCGGATGAACAGTGGATGAAGACAAAGATGAGCGCAGCCGATTCGGCCTCTACATCGCTTCTTCACTCGTCCTGATTCTCCTGTTGACACTGCTCCTTCCGATGGTCTTCTCCTCTAACAAAGAAACCGCATATTCAGCCTACGTATTCGAATCGGCAGAAGATGAGGATATGCGCCTTGCTCAACTCAATCTGATGGCTGAAACCCTCGGCGAGACTGGGGACGATTACACCATTGCCAACACGATGTCGACGCCGATGCTGGTCAATGATTGGCAGAACCCACATCGAACGTTGCTGGCCATCATCGCTCCCGAGAAGCCGATTGATGAGACTGAAGCAAACAAGATCTATGAATTCGTCACCGAGCGAGGTGGAAAGGTCATCATCGCTGCGGACAACAACAATGCGAATCGCGTCGCCACCAAGTTTGGTGTGACCTACTTCGACGACCCGATGTACGACATTGACCATTATTGGAATGAATACGACGTTGATGGGGATGCAAATCCTCCGAATGCGAAGAACGTCTGGAGTCTGGCTTCTATCGAGCAATCTCTGACCGATACAGATGGGGATGGTCTTGGAGTCATGACCGAGTCTGAACAGCGCCAAGGCTGTGAATCATCCCAACTCACTCAGCACCTCTACCAAGGTTGCAGAATGCCCGTGATGTTCCGTCAGCCCACTGGAATCAAGGTTGAAGACCACTGCAAGAATTCCGAACAGGCCTGTGAGGTGAAGGTTCTCGCTCAGGCCAGTGTCTCCGCCTTCATCGATGTGGCTGGGGATGGTGACAGTGGAAACACCCTGAACCCCGCTCCTGGTGATCTTGCACTCGTCGTGCGAATCGACTTCCCCGGCATCACCGCACAGGATTACAAGAAGGACAACTCGGGTTCTCTATCGGACATCGACGTGACGGGCTCGATTCTCTTCGTCTCAGACCAGACCGCCTTCAGCAACCGACTCTGGGACTTTGGCGAAGCACACGCCACCGGGATGCGCAACGAATGCGAAGTCGCTGATTCATCCTGCTGGCAGGGAAGGCTCACCGGCAACACCCTCTGGGATGGTAACAAGCATTACTTCCGGGCAATCATCTACTCGATGATGGAATTCGACAATCAGCAATTGTCCAACACCGTCAAACTCTCACACTCAAACTTCCATATCGTATTCGACGAGAGTCGACACGTGACCGGCGTTCTCAGTGCACCATTCACCGATGCCATGGCGACGATTGTGTTGCTGACCAGTGATTCCTTCCTAAAGTGGCTCATCATCCTGAACATCCTCCTTCTACTTCTGGTTGCGATCATGGTCGTCCCAGAGAAGCCCAACTGGCGACATGTCTTCGATCTGACGCGATTCAGAGAACGACCGGATAAACTCGATCCGGGGACGTATCGGCAACGAGTTCGAGAAGCACTGATGTCGAAAGTCCGAATCTTCCACGACTTAACGCGAGATGAGATGGCCCTCAAAGCACCTGCAGAAGTGCAGACGATGATCGGCAACCCTCGTCTCATCGAATTGGCTTACAGCCAGAACAGAACCTATTCCCCCCAGGAGTTGCGAGAGTTGCTCCAAACGATCCGTCGATGGGGGAAGCAACAACAATGATGAGAGTCATATGAAAAAAGGAGAGTGAAAGAAAATGCAAGCACCACCGCCACCCGGCGGCGCACCCGTAGCCCCGGCCGCACCCGCGGCCCCTGCGCCGGCACCAGCCCCTGCCCCAGCACCCGCACCTGCGGTTACTGCACCGGCACCGGCACCTGCCGCTCCGCAAACCCCGAGACACCAAAGCACCCCTGAAGTTCGCGAGAGACTCGCGGCTGTAGGCGCCATCGGTCAAGCGATTGGCGCTGAGGTTGCCAAGGTGATTATCGGTAAGCAACACGTGATTGACAACGTGATGGTCGACATCCTAGCGAACGGCAACCTGCTGTTCGAGGATTACCCCGGACTTGCCAAGACGTTGATGACAAACACGTTCGCCGACGCACTCGGTTGTGACTTCAAGCGTGTTCAATTCACGCCTGACTTGCTTCCGGCTGACATCACTGGCACGAACATCTATGATGCGAAGAAGGGTGAATTTACGTTCAAGCCCGGACCGATCTTCTGCAATCTGCTGTTGTCTGACGAGATTAACCGCGCCCCGCCCAAGACGCAGGCCGCCCTGCTCGAAGCGATGCAGGAATACCAGGTGACAATCGGTACGGTGACGCACAAGTTGCCGAGCCCGTTCTTGACCATGGCGACCCAGAACCCTGTCGAGCAGGAAGGTACCTACCCACTGCCCGAAGCTCAGTTGGACCGATTCATGTTCAAGATGAGCGTTGGTTATCCTGACCGAGCGGATGAAGACGAGATTTTGGCTCGTCGTATCGCCCGCAAGAAGGATGCCGTGGACGTCGAGGTCATCACTGACCCCGCTCGTGTCGTCGCCATGCAGCAAGCCATCGAAGACGTTTACGTCGACCCGGCTGTTCGCATGTACATGGTCGAAATCGTCGCACGAACCCGTGAGGACCCACGTGTCCTCGTCGGTTCCTCGCCACGTGGTTCGCAGGCTCTGCTCAAGACGAGCCGTGCCGCAGCCGCCATGCGCGGACGCGATTTCGTAACCCCGGACGATGTGAAGGCAATCGCCACCCTGGCAGTCAGCCACCGTCTAATCCTCAAGCCCGAACACCAGATCAAGGGTCTGGAGGCGCAAGAGGTCATCGAGGGAATTCTACGAGAAGTACCTGTACCCACGGTCTGATTGAAACTTGGACCGTTTCGCGTAAGGAAGGAGGAACTGACAAATGGCATGGAGTCGCAAGTCTGCAATGTTCGCGAGTCTCGCGACAGCGCTATACTTGCTCGGTCTTGTTCTGCGTAATTCGCAGCTTGTGACCGTTGCTGTGGTTTTCCTTTCATTCCTGACATGGGCTGCACTGCGTGCAGCACACGCGGATGTTGCGGCCACTGGACGACGATTAGATGAAGAAGAGGAATCGGAAGATGCCCCCACGCTTGCATCGCTGTCAGCGATGAGAAAAGTATCCGCGGCACGTATCTTCGAGGACGGCGAAATTCAAGTGACACTTCGCCTACAGAACCACTCTCCACTCTCCAAGATTCTGGAAGTGAAGGACACCGTCCCCGAAGTCATGCGTATCAAGGAAGGCGCCAACTACATCCTCATGGAACTCGGCCCTCGCCGAGAAACACTCATCGAATATACCGTCGAGTGCCCACTACGTGGATTCTACACCCTCGGCCCCGTGAGTATCCGTGTGCAGGACCCATTCGGCCTGTTCCACAAGGAAAAGGAAATTCACGTCTACGACGATTTCCTCGTTTTCCCCAAGACCGAGGACCTGAAGGAGGCCTTCGTCAAGAGCAAGGTGCCGAAGATCTTCACCGGTGCGGTCAACATCCGCCAGCCGGGTGAAGGTTCGAACTTCTACAATCTGAGAGAATACATCCAAGGTGATCCAATGCGCAGAGTGAACTGGAAGGCTTACGCCAGAAGCGGGAAGATGATGGTCAACGAATTTGAACGCGACGCCGTGTCCGACATCATTCTCATCGTAGACAGTCGTTCAATCGCTGAAACCGGTCCAGTCAGTCGCAATTCATTGGTCTATAGTACAAGAGCAGCCGCCAGTTTGGCACAATATTTCCTCAGTCGACGTGACTCGGTTGGATTGGTCATTTACGGCAGCGACATCAACAGTGTGGACCGAGACACCGGTAAGAAACAACTCTACGTTCTGCTGACCAAATTGGCTGGAGCCGCAGCGAAGGGAAACACCCCTCTGCAGGTTGTCACCAATCGAATCATGCCACACATCAACAAAGGCAGTCCAATCATCCTCCTGAGTCCGCTTGAAGGTGATCCCACGTTGATCAATGCAGTTCGTGACTTCCGCGCAAGAGACTTCGATGTGACGGTTCTCAGTCCATCGAGCCTTGAGTTTGAGTTTGATGCCAAGCGCCTCGACAGAACCGGCTACGAAGTGATGAAGACAGAACGTGACATTTTGATGACTGAACTGCGAGGGCTTGGAGCCTTCGTCATGGATTGGGAGCCTGACATGCTGCTCTCAACAGCACTTGCGGGTGCAAGAGGATTCTGAGGTGAAAATATGGTAGCAGGACAACCTTCTGATACAGCCCACCTCTATGAGGGGAAGGTCATGCGTGCCGCAGCGCCTTCTCGCAAGAAACTCGCTGGCAAGATGAAGGCTGGCGGAGCAGAAGTGCCAGATGATGCGGTTCCCGAAGTTCACATTCCCACCTTTGTCGAGAGTCTCTTCGGTGGACCTCTCGTACCCAAGATGAAGTTCTTGCCCGCGGACCGAATGGTGCAAACCCTCCAACTCATCGGCGGCGGATTGATGATGATGCTCGCCGTTCTGACCTATCTGGTTACTCCCGCTGATGGTACGTTCTGGAATGGATTCGCCCTCTGGATGGGCTTCGATGCATTGGGACAGATTCTGCATCTGTTGATTGTCATCGCTGCACTGGGAGCCGGATTTTTCGGTATCTTCCGTCGTGATGCACGCGGCTTGCTGATCTCCTATGTCCTGTTCATCATCATCTCACTTCGATTTGCGGCATCCAAGGACACCTTTGACACTGGAATGCTCGCTGAAGTTGGTGAGTTCTGGACGAAGCAACTGATTGTTCTCTACGCAGTATCATTGGTCATGTACATGGAAGTGACGAATGGAATTATTCGATTCTCAATGTTGGACACCAGCATCCGCACTGGCGAAGTGTATGTCATGAACGTCAAGAAGGTGCTGAGTCGATATCACATCAGCCTGATTGTGACGCCGATTATCGCTGCTTTTGTTGCCTCCTGCACACTGTTGATTAATGTCATCATTCCATGGTTCTTCGAATTCTTTGACAAGGAAACATCCGTTCGTCTATCACAGTCTGTTGAGTTGACGAGTGTCTATGGAGTGGCACTTGGGACGATGTTCGTCTTCGTTCTTGTCGCAACATTGTTCGCTGCGAACATCCCATTGCGAATTCAGCAGTGGAGAGAAGCAGCAGACGATTGATTGGGCTACTGGGCCAATAGATCAAGAGCCGTACAGAGCGATTGGATTGAACGCTCGGTCTGATTTGCTGGAATCATCGCATGGATGGCGTGGTCACGCCTTTCTTCCTCACTGAATTGTAGTCGTATTTTCGATTCATGGGCAAATGTTTCGATTTGTTCTCGAATGGAGGGGTCCTCGCCGATTCCTTCGCCGACAAAACATAGAATCGAGAGGGGTTCACCCAATTCAGGCGTCGGTAAACTCGGTTTCTCAGATAGAATACGTTTGGCACGTGCAGCCATTCGACTGGACACGAGAAGGCGTACACGACCCGGCTGAGCCCGAATGCTGGCGACATGAATCCGAGCGCGTCCCAATGTGGACAGCGCATCGTTGACGCTTTCAGCCAGTGAGAGCGCGTTTGAAAGAGACCAAGACATTGGGACAAGATGTGGTAGACACCCCACAGCGCGAACCGTCGGAGTTTCCAGACGGATCGAGGGGCCGATGATTGTCCCGTTGACCTCTGGACGGTGTAGAGGTCGGAGATAGAGAGGAATGCCTGGTTCCCTCAAAGGTTCGACAGCTGAAGGGTGAAGCATGGGTTCGCTGAACAGAGCGAACTCTGCGGCCTCAGTATAGGATAGATTCGACAGGTTTCTTGCAGGCAGTGTCCAACGTGGAGATAGAGCGAGGACACCCTCCACATCGCGCCAGATGGTGACACTGGAAGCATCGAGGGCGGCGGCGACTGCGGTGGCCGTCAGATCTGAGCCACCTCGTCCCAGCAAAGCGTAGCCATCTTGGGTCACACCATACCATCCTGTGATGACGGGAACCGCCCCGGCTGGAATCTCCAGAAGTTGTTTGGTTTGGTTCGTGTCGATTCGCGCGTCCTCACCTCGACCTATCAGACGGATTCCGGTTTCTTCGGACCAAGCGGGAATGGCGGGAATTCCTCTAACATCCAATGCCGCTGCAATGGCTAAACTGGAGAGACGTTCCCCACAGGCCAGAGCATCCGCACGGACTTCGATATCCGGTTCTCTGGCATGTGAATCTAGAGAATCGGCCAGATGATGTAGGGTTTCAGCGAATCGAACGGCCCAAGGTGATGATGCAATCTCGGGGACGCGCTCGATGTGTTCCAATTCAATCGAAGCCGTGAACGCAGAGTTTGATGATGATGAGCGATGATCAATCTGTTCGATGAGGCGATCCGTGATGCCGCTGAATGCTGAAACAACAACGACGGCACGTCCTTCTGAACGGCGTATTCGCTCAACCACGGCATCGATGTCCTCGATGGCCGAAAGACAGGAACCACCGAATTTGTGGACGTGGATATTCAACTCCACCCCTCCCTCAATTGCAACAAGTCAGCAATGATGAGGCGGCAGACAGCTTCAACCACGGGTGTTGCACGAGGTGCAATCACAGGGTCATGGCGGCCTCCAATCTGCAATTCTCTCATCTCTCCAGAGGGGAGATGTAGCGTCATCTGTGGAACGGAGATGGAACTGGGTGGCTTGAAATGAACGCGAACCCGCAACGGCGAACCCGTGGACATCCCACCCAGAGCCCCATCTGCATCGTCACCGATTGGAGTCTGCTCTGGACCCCATGGGTCATTGTGTTCTGACCCCTGCATCGTCACCGCCTCTCGACCGCGTCCGAATTCAACTCCGCGTGCACCAGGAATGGCCATCAATCCACGAGCAAGTGCGGGTTCAAGACCCTCAAACCATGGTTCACCCACCCCCAAGGGCAAGTTGGAAATCATCGCCTCAACGCTGGAGCCGATGCTATCGCCTGCCTTGCGAAGAGATTTGATCAGTATGAGCATCAGTTCAGCAGCCTCAACATCATTACAGTTCAGAATCGAGCTAGCCTCACCTTCGCCGGGTTTGCTCAGGAACTGAGCGGAGATGGGGCCAATCTGGCTACAATGAGCAGCGAC
>CAXEUI010000030.1:0-8712 GCA_963999335.1 uncultured Candidatus Poseidoniales archaeon | reverse complement strand
CTCGATGCTCGACATCGATAACGAGGAAGAACTGATCAAAAAGCTAGGTGGTAAGTTCGCGCTAACCTCGTTGATACAGAAGCGCATGGTCGAGCTTCACCGACCTGGGGCAAAGACCCTCGTCAAGATCGACGACAAGCGGGACCTGCTTCGCATCGTCATTCAGGAAATCCTCCAGGACAAGATCCAACTGGCGCCGCGCGAGGAGGAGATCCCGGCTGAACTGGCGTCGGCGGTTCAGGCACCAACGGGCGCCGCACGTCCGGACGAAACCTGGACCATGGTCATGTGGGTCTTATTCGCAGCCATGGTTGTGGAAATGATGCTGGCCACGCGAGTTCATATCTGATAGCGTCAAGAACAGAATGGGAGACAAGGCCGATGAAAACGGCGAACCAAATGTAATTTGGCTTCAGGATGTTCTGGATAAGGAACTCGGAGAAGGTTTAACTAAGGTTATCTGTCCAATTACGGATGCTTTCGTTGGACATCATGGTTCTCTCGGGGGGTTCGTTAGGGTCTACATTACAGGCGAAACGAAACGCGAGCGGATCCTAGAAATAACTGAAAACCTAACTGGCATTGAGAAAGTCTGGACGGCCGAGAACGTTGCAGAAGAATTGGAACAACCCCTAGACCGTGAAGGAGACATTGCGGTTGCAGCAGATAAAAAAACGGTAATAGGTGGCCGTCAAGTGGATCATGATCTCTCGGCTCTTAAAGGACAAAGGCTCCGAACGCATGGAAGTCTTCATGAAGCTCAGGTTCCTCTTGTGCTGAGTGAACCCTTGAATGATGCTTATGCCAGAAAGGCAGAACAAATTCCATTACGAAGCAATCAAATTTTTGATTTTGCTATTAATGGTTTGAACTAAAAACAAGTAAACATAAGAAGGATAGAAAGGATTTATCATGACTGCTCCAAATTTGGGATTTTCTCCCAAGGGACTGTACATAGGAGGTAAATGGGTTGATAGCGGCAAGGGGAAGAAGTTTTCAAGCATCAATCCCTCTAACCGCGAACATCTAGGGGAAGTTCCTTTAGCAGAAAAAGAAGATGTAAATAGAGCCGTCAAAGCTGCGAACCAAGCATTTCAGGATTGGAGTCGAATGCCGATCAAGGAACGCGCAGGATTTCTTGTCAATCTTGCAGATAAACTCATGGAGAACCGAGATGAATTAGGTTTGATGGATTGTGTGGATTCGGGGAACGCTCTTTCAGGCATGAAAGGAGATGTAGACTGGTCTTCAGATACTCTGAAATATTTTGCAGGTCTAGTTACTGAAATCAAAGGTGAAACTCTTTCAGAAAAACCAGGTCATCTTAATTTTACCCGCAGACAGCCTTATGGCGTTGTAGCTAAGATCAATCCCTTCAATCATCCACTGCGTTTTTGTGCTGAAAAATCTGCTGCTGCCCTAGCTGCAGGCAATACCGTTGTGGTTAAAGCATCTGAACAGGCACCTTTGTCGAGCCTCAGATTTGCTGAAATCTGTGAAGAAGTACTACCTGCAGGTGTGGTTAATGTTCTGACTGGAGATGCAGTTTGTGGTGATGCCATGGTTCGTCACCCAGATATCCGCCGTGTTGGGTTAGTTGGTTCAGTTGCGACAGGAAAAATCATAGCAAAAGCTGCTGCAGAAGATCTGACCCATGTGACCCTTGAATTGGGAGGAAAGAACCCGATCATAATCTTCCCAGATGCGGATCCCAAAAAAGCTGCAGGCTATGCCGTTAAGGGTATGAACATGAATCGCCAAGGTCAGTCATGCAGTTCTACTTCAAGAGTTTTGGTTCATCAGGATCTACATGATGCAGTAATCGAAGAGATGATTAAGTTGGTGGAAGACCTTCCAGTTGGGTTGCCATGGATAGAAGATAATGAACTAGGACCCATTGTTTCTGAACTTCAGTACAACAAGATCCTGGATTTTATTTCTTCGGCAAAAAGAGAAGGGGCCCAGTTGGTAACGGGAGGCAGTTCCCCGAAAGATGAGGAACTGAAGAACGGTTTTTTCATTCAACCAACGATCTTTGACCGAGTTAAACCGGAAATGAGGATCGGAAAAGAAGAGATTTTTGGACCTGTTATGTCGGTGTTCGAATGGAATGACTTTGAAGCAATGCTTTCAATGGTCAATGGAGTTGAATACGGACTTACAGCCATGATAGTTACAGACAATCTTAAAATGGCGATGGAAACCGCTGAGCGAGTTGAAGCAGGATATGTATGGATAAATTCAACAGGACGCTATCTTGGTGCACCTTATGGGGGATGGAAAGCAAGTGGTCTCGGACAGGAGGAATGCTTGGACGAACTAATCAGCTATACACGAATTAAAAATGTCAATATGCGATGGTAAACATCATAAAAAATAAGTGAAATTTTCAATTTTCGAGCTGGCAGACTCCATTGATCAATCTTTGGTTGCAGCAGTATCCATCGAAGATGCACACTGAAATAATGATCTAAAACTTCTTGAGAGCTTCAGAGAAACGACTGTAATTTTGGGGTTGATTGATGTTGCCAAGAGCACAATTGAAGAGGCTCATCAAATTCGGAAAAGAATTAGTAGCGCCCTCGAACATATTAGTGCAGACCGACTGATCGCGGCCCCGGATTGCGGATTAGGACTATTGAAGCGACAACTTGCTAGGTATAAGCTTAAAAAACTTTTGTAATTCGGCACATTCCTTTTAATCAAATTTTTATAAGAATCCTCTATCATATCATATGTATAATTACCACTAAACCAGCGAACTTTTGAATTCCCTTCAAAAACAAGTAGATGTGTAACTATTCGATCCAAGAACCACCGATCGTGACTGACAATCAATTGTGCGCCTTGGAATCTCTCCAAGAATGATTCCATCCATTGCAGAGTCGGGAGATCAAGGTGATTTGTGGGTTCATCGAGAAAGAACACATCGATTTCACCCAGACCGACCAACTGCCGTGCGAGAGCCACCTTCGCTCGCTCGCCTCCGGAGAGTTTGGACAATGGCATGTCCAGTGGGTGATGACCCAGTTCAAGTGCATCGAGGATGTTCTTTGCATGCCCTGCAACATCCGTCCCCCCCGATCTGGCTGAAAGTGCCTGTAATTCCGAATATCTGTCGAGAACGGGTTGCCAATCTCCATCGTAAAACGAAGAATCCGCCATCTGCCCCTCGATTTTATCAATCTCTTCTTCCAATTCCTTGAATTGGTGTCCGCGTCGATTCAATTCCTCCTCAAGCGTCGCATTTTCATCGATGTCTCGAATCTGAGTGAGATAGGCGATTCGAAGTGCCGGAGCAAAGGTGATGTCCCCGATATCTTGATCTTGACCAGAGATGGTGCGAAGCAGCGTCGTTTTTCCGGCACCATTGTGACCGACCACACCGATTCGATCGCCTTCATCGATTCGCAGGTTCACACCGTCCAGAACCTTGACCGCACCGAAGGCCCGATGGACATCCTCGAGTCGAATCAGTTCTCTGACCAGATTCACACCTCCAGAATGCGGGTGGCCAATGCAGGAAGTTCAACCTCTGCAGCCTCGAACCATGCTTCGACGCTGCCGAAGCGCCTCTCATTGCGCGCTTCCTTCACGCGTGCTGTAATCAGATTCCATGCGGACTTCTCTCCAATACCTGGAATGGCGACCAATTGCTTCTGATTGACCGTATTCATGTCGAGATTCGCTTCAATGCCTGTAATCGAGCGTGCGCCGTGCCCGGTGACGATGATGTTACCTTGCGTTTCCAGTGGAATGAGATATCGGACTCCGATGAGGATCGGATAGGCTCCAATCTGTCGTCCGAAGGTGATGCCGCCCTTGCCATGAATCTCGGGATTTCGATGATTCTCACCCAGATGTGCCGGCAATCGGATTCGTCCATCATGTGCCTCCCATGTGACATCTGTCAACAATTGCCCGGTGGGAAACAACTCGGTCAACAAGGGCGAATCGATCTGTTCTCTGGTCCATTTCTTGAAGTCGGCGAAATGCTCAGTCGAAATTTTCTGGAACCCCTCTCCTTCGACTTGACGAATGTTGATTCTTCGAAGCCATAGTCCTTCATTTCGGATGGATGTCAGGAGATCTTTGTTCATCTGGTAGGTGGCCGCCGTTTCACCATGCAGACCCGCGATGAAGTTCAGTCCGGGCAGTAGTTTCGGCAGTCCTCTCTCGCCTCGTTCTCTTCCGTATTGGTTGATGTGGCGAATCGCTGTTTTGAGTTGGGCTCCATCGCAATTCAGCCAATTTGCCTCATGAACGGCTGGATCCGCTGATTCCAAGCCGAATGAGAGCACTGACCCGTCTGAAAGTGTCTCGACCAGTGTTTTCGTAATCTCCGTTGCGGGTTCGAGATTCTCTGCGATGATCGAGGGATTCGCGTTGTCCACATGCAATGTCTCAAGCCGTTCATCTTCACGCAATCCATGCAGAAGTTCGGCCAAAGGCTCAGGATTCGGAATTGGATATTCCATTTCGACGACACCTTCGGCCATGTAGGTGTAGACATCTGTCATGCCACCCAGTCGAATGTGTTTCACTCCCTCATTGAGGGCTCGCGTCACCTCAGTGATGATATCATGCGGTGTTCGCCAGATGGGGACTCCTTTCTTGGGCTCGATACAGAAGCGACATCCCCGCTTGTATCGGACACATCCTTGGTAAACTTCAACCTCGTATGTCAACGGACCAGAGATGTCTGGGTGTTCGGTCACTGCCTTGGAGATTGCACCGGCCTGCGCCCAAGCGGTCCATTCGATATCGGTGCGTCGTTGATGCCGCATCTCTCCTGTTGAGAGATACCACGAGAGCGTGGCATCTGTGTCTTGGACACAGAGGAAGAGGTCCTTTCGAAGGGGTTGCCAACCTTGCTGCTTCCATCCTCGAATCGCCCACCCTCCAGCGAAGAAGGGAATATTCTTTGGGAGTGTCTTGACAAGTTCATCGGTTTCACGCAGACTGATGGGAGTGCCTCGAAGATATTTGCCGGGAACGACCGCACCCGCAATCAGAGCGATTCCTTCGAGTTCAGACAGGTCGGGACGCTGACCTAGACGCCATTGATCGATGGTGATGTAGTCATATTCGATGCTGCGACTCTCAAGGACACCACAGATATAGCGAACGTGGAAACCGACATATGGAGGGACACCGAATGCGGCGGGCTCGTCTTCGTATCCATCGATGACCAGCCACGCCAAGAAATCACCTCAGCGGCGATCACGACGCCCTCTACCTCGATCGTTCTGACGACGGCCACCGCCACCACGGCCACCTCGATCCCGACCTCCAGTGGGTTTGGATTCTTGAATGGTGAGTTTGCGCCCATCAATTTTCGTACCTTTGAGCGCTTCAATTGCCGCAACTCCTTCCTTGTTCGATTTGTAAGTCACAAAAGCGAATCCTTTGCTGTTGCCAGTTTCCTTATCCTTGGCGATATGAACTTCTTTGAGTTCACCATGCGCTACAAAAATTTCAGTCAGTTGCTCTTCTGTGGTCGAATAGGGCAAGCCCCCGATGAAGAGTTTCATGCCCATGGTTTCCTTGCCTGATTCACGAGCCTTGTTGAGTACTATACGTTCTGCAGCCAATTCTTCCTTTGATGCTTCACCATTGTCGACCTTTTCTTTGCAAGGAGAGCAACGTGTTGGTCTACCAGGAGTTGGTTGGAATGGCAATTTGGTATCTGTTCCGCACATCGTGCATTTCGCATCGTGCATTTCTCTGCGTGGGCGTTGCCCACCGCTACCACCGCGACCGCCACCGCGGCCGCCGTCTCGCTGCAACCCGCCGAGGAATTTTTGCACATCCTTCGGTGTCGAATGGACGCTGCCTCGACGATGATCGGAAAGCGGTGAGAGATAGGGTCTCTCGCCATCCTTTGAGATGAAAGCCATCGATTCATTTGACCATCGTTCACCATCTCGGTTCAGTTTAGAAATTGTGCTGTCTGAAGGAATCTCATATCCATGTCCAAAGCCATTGGAAAGGGCACGGAATCCTACATAGTCACACCGTTCGCAAACGACATTCACATCAGGAACTTCACTCGAGGTGACCAGGTACTCTCCACAGGCCGGACAGAGGGCCTTGATGACCCCAAGGTCGGCATGAGAGCGACATTCTGCCCGTAGCATGGGTTTCAGTTGTTCGATTTTAGCTCGAATGAAGTCACGCTTCTTCATTGCGTCGCCGGGGCTGGGCATGAATTTGTCAACGATTTTTGCCACGAAGATATCGGCAAAGAGGTGGGTCGCTGGGAGCGTTCTGACGGGTTTTCCTTCAACATGCAGAATCTTGATTTCGGCTGTCTTCGCATTGATTCGATTGACCTCACCAATCACGATGTCCCCGACTTCAATCTCCCGAATGGGGTCGGTTTTTTGGGCAACGAATATGATTCCATCTTCCCGATTAAGGGTGCCCACAACGGTGGCCACTACACCCTGTTCTGACTCGGCCACACCGCGGCCAAGGCTGTCATCATCGTTCTTTTCGACTGCCGTGCCTGGCACGACAAATGATCCCACATTTGCGGGAGAGGTCATTTCGCTTCACGCTCCTATCGCCTACTCGGTCCCCTTTGGGGGGACCGCTTCGCACAACCCCGCGACCAGCGTCCCCCATTTGAAGGCGCCGCCCATCATCAGTTGCGTTTGAAGCGCCAAACGGCCACCTGAGTCATGCCTTGATGAGAACGATGATGTTCATATTGCGCTGGAAGCCTGAACGACCCATTTAGCACCACTTCACCCCCCCAGTTGAACGATTTTGCCAGTGATTCAATGTGCGTGGCCTTGGCCGAATGCAGGAGATAGATCACCTCTGCTTCCGAATTGAAAGCAGTCTCGAGAAAGGGGCGATCCGTCATTGCAATCTGCACGCCCCAAGGAGGATTCATGATAATCAGATCGACCTCGGTTCCGGACCACTCCTTGACGTCCCCAATCAGCCATTCCACGCCTTCGTATTCGTGAACACATTGTGGGTCTTGTTCGACCAGAAGCGCCGAAGCGGCGCCGGCGAGTCGGCATCCAATGCCCAGAATTCCATTCCCTGCTCCGAGGTCGACCACGCGGGTCTCTGCTTCGAGATCTCCCCGTTCGACAATCTCCGCAATCCAGCGAGCTGCAAAATCACCTTCAGTGGCATATTGCTCAAGGGAGACATCACGTTGCGGATGAGGTGGTAGATTCGAAAGCGCCATCGCAAGGTGTCGTAGGCGCATGAAACCACCGTGGATGGCGCAGCCCATCAAGACTGACTGTTGAATCCCTGCTCTCTGGCGAGTTCAATCGCCTTCAGTGTCGCGAGATTGGCCTGTTGAGTCTGCGTGACTTGCCCGGTCTTCTGCATCTTGATATTGGCCGCTTCTTCACGCAATTGCTGCACGAGTGCCGCTCCGGGCAACCTCTCTCCACAGAATCGGCAGAATTTCTGCTCATCTTCCTGTTGCTGGGCGCAATCGGTACAGAAGACCATGGGGAACAAGCCGCGGTCACATCGGCCCCCTATGAAGGTGGCTCTGGGTGTGACTCAGGATTCCTCCGATAAGCGCACGAACATGCCCCACACGTCCACTCCGGCGGCGGCCGCTCGTTCGCTGACTTCAACGAATTCGGGATGTTCCATGATGTCGCCCATTTCTTGACCTCCAGCAACCAAGAGAGAGATTACTTGGCGCATTTCAGATTCAAGTGGCGATTCTGACTCAGGTTCTGCCACAGGTGGCAGTTCTTCCTCCGTGATGGGAATCGGTTCCGCCTGCGCCTCAGGTCCAGGCTCTTCCTCAGTTTTCTCCTCGGATTCAGTGTCAGACGTTTCCTCCTCATCCACTGATTGTGTAATCTCCTCGGCCATTGAGGCAGCCAGATTGGACATCGCTGAGTCCGATGCCTCGTCGAGAATCGGCCCCGGATGGGTCACGAAAGCTTTGCGCGCCATCGATGCGGGTGATTCAGGAAGCGGAATCTTCTCTGGAAGTTGAATCGCAGGGTGGTGAAAGCAAGCCCAAGTCTCATCCTCAAAGGAAGCACCGTTCGCAGGTACAATCTGCACTTCAGATCGCGTCCATCCTTGGCCGATGAGTGGTTGCATCCATCGTCCGAGATCGGCCATCGCCACATCGACGAATTGGAAGGACGCCACAGCATGGTCAAGCCCCTCGGCCTCAATCTCATTTCTCTCAGCGCGGGGGCGATGGAAAACTGAGACTGCAGATTCTTCAATGGCGACGGTTCGACCATGATTCCGTAGCGTGTGTCGGTCTGCTCGTGCACCGAGCATCATGATTCGTGTTCGGGGGCCATATTCTTCCCACCCGACTGTGAGCCCATCCAGAGAGCCTGATTCGACGACCTCGACCTCTCCCATACAGCATCGTCAGTCCATCGGGAATTTGAGGATGCCCCTCATTCGCCCAGCAACCCCTCAGCCAGAGCCAACTCGGCCAACAGTACAGTTCCACCGGCGGCCCCTCGAATCGTGTTCTCTGACCAAGCGCGGAAGGTCACAATGTCTCCTTCGACGCTGAACTCAGAGATTCGAACAGCCATCCCAGCCTTCAGATTCTCCGCGGGGTCATCCAACGATGCAGGAATGAGTTCATCCACGAAGATGAAGGGGGAAGATGGTGCGGAGGGCAACTCCAACGCCTGAGGGCGAGAGTTGTAGTTCTGCATCCATTCTAGGACTTCCTCGCTCTCTTTC
>CAXEUI010000029.1:0-8737 GCA_963999335.1 uncultured Candidatus Poseidoniales archaeon | reverse complement strand
TTCAACCCGAAGGGTTGATGGCGCGTCCTCAACGGCACAGGGTCGTGGCAGAAGACATCCCAGAGCAGCCTGAGATGCCTCTCGGGCAATTGTTCATGCCAATCCTCCTTCTGATTGGAATGTCATTCCTCCTCATGAGTAATGGGTTACGTGAATCAATGGCAGGTGTGGCGGGGAGTGTTCTGGAACCAGCCTTACCCTTCCATGACCTCTATTTCGTCCCGACGGTTCTGATCGTCGGATCCTCGATTATGTTCGTGAATACTGTGTTTCGATCCCTGTTCATGGACCCGATGAAGCAAGCTCACCTGAACCATCGAAACAAACAACTTCGAAAGTTGATGAATGAGGCTCGATTGTCTCGGGACCATGTGAGGCTAGAGAAGATTCAGAAAATGCAGATGCACCTGATGCCGGAAACAACGAAGTTGCAGATGTCCATGATGAAGCCGATGATGTTCACAATGATTTTTGTAATTGCCATTTTCAGTTGGATGTATGTCATGGTCGAAGGATTTCGGGTTAGTCACGTCAGTTTACCCTGGGCCCCCCAATGGGATTTCAATGGTCGAGTTCTGCTCTTCCCAGCATGGATTATCGCTTACATCACGTTGAGCGCACCACTGGGTCGAATCGTGGATCGACACATCAAATTATTTCGATATCGAAGTCATCCCCTCGTCACTTCAGGCGAGAAATTGGAAGAACCGCTCCTTGTGCTTCTCAAAGAAAAGAAATCAAAGTCAAAAGGCAGCCGAAGGACCCGCCGAAGTCAGCGCCGTCATCGTGGATCTGTGGAAGAAGTCGAGGAAAAATCGACGGAGGCAGCCACTCACTCTGGCCGTGGGCGGGCTCGGATTCTAGAAGGAATCACTTGTCCTTCTTGTGCTGGAGATGTGGTCATTCGCACCGACAGCGGGCGAAATCGATGCCATGTATGCCTTGAGGAATGGAGGCGTTGAATTGGCTGCTAGAGTGACGATAAGTGGACATCCCGGTTCAGGGACCAGTACGCTCGTGGATGGATTATGCCGTTCACTGAACTGGCAGAAACTCAACGGTGGACAGGTGTTCAGGGATATGGCTGATGAACGTGGACTTTCACTTGAGGAATTTGCTCAACAATGCGAGGAAGATGATGCCATTGACCAAGAACTGGATGCATTGCTATCGAAAACCATGCAATCCGAAGTCAGCCCTGAAATTGTTGAGAGTCGGTTGGCAGGTTGGTGGGCACACAAGAATGGTTTACAATGTGCCAGAGTCTGGGTTGAAGTCAGTGAGCATGTGCGTGCGGCCCGGGTTGTCAATCGTGAAGGTGGGGCCATTGAAGATCAGTTGAATCTCATTCAAGAGCGAATGGAATCTGATGGGGAGCGCTATAATCGATTCTATGGTATTGACATCGAGTCCCGTGAGCCCTACACCTGTATCATCCAATCAGATGAGAGGGGAACCGAAGAGGTGCTTGCTCTTGTTCTTCAGCATTTGGAGGAGTATTTGTGATAATTCTAGAATCGGATGCGAAGACATCTGCAGCCCATGGTTGCAACCCACAAGACCGAGATATCGAACAATTGATTGAGGCTGGAATGATCATCATTGACAAACCAGCTGGCCCGAATAGCCACCAAGTTTCAGCCTGGGCACGTGATATTCTCGGACTTGAGAAACTTGGGCACGGCGGCACACTGGACCCGTTTGCCACCGGTGTACTGGTGCTGCTTACAGGACGTTCCATGCGGTTGACAAAGAAAGTACTCAATCACGACAAGACGTATGTGGGTGTATTACGAGCAGCACGTGATTTTGATGCCGATGCACTGGACCGAGCAATCACTCAACTCTCAGGTCAAGTGTACAATGTACCTCCCGAAATATCTGCCGTGAAGATTCAAGTTCGCAGTCGTCGAATGGAAACACGGCTACTCGATGTCGATGGTAGGGATGCCGCGATACAGGTCATGTGCGAGGCCGGCACGTACATTCGAACATTGGCCAGAGATCTCGGTCTACTGCTGGGTCACCCGGTAGAATTGAAGGAACTGAGACGAACAAAGTCCGGCCGATTCACCGAACCTCAATCAATCACTCTACAGAACTTGAAGGATGCACATTGGTTGTGGAAAGAAAAGGGCGAGGAAATCGCGATGCGGCGAATTCTTTCACCCATTGAGTCGCTAGTCAGTGAACTTCCCCAGATTGTCGTGAAAGATGGGGCCGCAAGTGCCATTGCACACGGTGCACCCTTGATGCGACCAGGCATTGTCTCGATTGCAGATGATCTGCAACGAGGCGACACCGTGCGATTGATGACGATGAAGGGGGAGTTGGTCGCCCTAGCCTCAATGTTGACGCGTTCAGAGTCAATCGTTGAGATGAAAGAAGGAGAGGTGGCACGGCCCGATTCTGTGTTTCTGCCATCGGAGGCATACCCTCGGGCATGGAAGAAAGGAAATTCCCCCGCAGAATGAATCTATAGAACGGTCTATGCTTGTTCAAATTCTTCAAAAACCCACGTCTCAGTCTCGAGACGGATCCTCAGTTTCGCCATGTGTTTTACCACCCCTGTCCCCACCCCCCGATTGGAGCACCAATCATTGTGGGAACAGCCCGTAGAGGCGACGACCGCGTATAACCATTCAGGGTATATTCGATATTATCGGCCCATCCGAGGTTTTTTGAATTCGATTTTCGCTACTCGATTTTTCGAATTTGATTCGGACCATACATGAATACCAATATGCCCAGCAATCCAAGGGTGATGACTCCGACCCATAGGAACGAATTGTATTCGCCTAGAGTGGTACTCGAATCTTGCCCCCCACTTGAATCACTGGGGCCCTCACTCCGATCCTGGACCATGACGACCGTTGACCACAGATTGTTCAATTCATTTGTTTCCTCGATATCGCCTGTCCAATCAATTTCAATCACCAATGTGACATTGCCAGATTGAATATCGAGGCGGTTCCATTCATCACAGGTTGCGGATTCCAAACCGCCCGGAGCAATCATCCCAATCTGAGGTGTTCCGATGGTCTGCCCGTTGATTGAACAACGTACGGTGACCGGTTGCGCGATGCTGTTGCCACTGTTTCTCACGAAAACATCGATTCCGATATCGTTGCCTTCGGTGACGGATGAGGTGCCTGTATTTCGGTCGATGATGTCGATGCTCTGCACCCAGACGTCGGCGCGCTGTGTTACGATTACAGACACACTTTGATTGATTTCTGTGTATTCGTCGGCCACTGTGATTGAGATGATATGTGTGCCCGTTTGTGTGGGATTCAATTCAATGTTTCCAGCTGAGTATACGGCCCAACTGGGTGTGATTTGAATGTCCAACAGATTGGAAGGGGTGTCCCGATCCCAATATGCAAACGGAATCGAGAGTGGTTCGTTGAGTTCCATGGTCAATTCTAGCGGGAGAGAATCCATTTCAGGAGAATCGTCGACTGCGGTGATGATGACTGATATCTCATCTGTCCACGTATTTTGTCGTTCATCCATCACAGTGATTGAGGCGGTGGTCTGCCCGTGGGCATCGATCATTGGTTGCAGTCGAACTTGGCCATTGACATAATTGGCTTCCAGAAGAGATGAGTCGGCACTGGTTACCGTAATCACCAGATTAGCATTGGGGGTGATGTCATCGGAACAGGTGTATAGGAAATCGAGCAATCGGCCACCTCCATCCTCCTCAAAAATTTGATCTGTTTGGCCATCACAAGTTGGATTGCGATCCCATTCGATGAAGAAGCCCCCATCGATGTTCACATCTTCAGTTTGAATGACGATGTCTTCAGCACTTCCATCACTGGACCAATGGAATCGGGCTGAAAGGCCGATTTCGATGGCGCCACCGCCTGGAGGCAATAGGTGGCCGACAGGCACGCTGACAGAGAAGGGTCCTTCGGTGATATTGACCGACGTGATTTCTTCGCCATTCATTGCGATTCGAAGTTTGGCGAATTCGGGCACCATCGAATTCACTTGGCCGATGACAGAGCCACTGATATGCAGAGTGGGGTCGTTGAGGTCGACCATGGCCCCCTGTATGCACCCATCGAGTAACATGACATGGAAGCGGATATAGGTGGATGTTGATGGGATGAGGCTGTTGGGAATGATCGGGTCAGGTTCGGACCATTCGACTCCATTGGAGTCATTTGTGGAAGCAACCGACCATGATGCATTCCCCTCGACATTGGGGTGGAAGCGACCCCATTCTTGATTGTGTGGCTGTTCGAGAATATTGGAGGTCCACACACCTGATGATGGCCCAGAATTTTCCAATCCACATGGAGAAAGGGTGAGGTCTTCTTGGATTCCTGCGGTCAAATCAAGTGGAATCACGGGGAATTCATCGAAGATGACTGAATGTGACGCTTTGGCCAATTCAAATGTGCCCCAGGGTTGCATATGTTTGACGATCAAACCGGCAGCATCGATTTGGAGTTCACTATCATCAAACTCGCCTACGGATACATAATCCAGCATGATAGTGAGGCTCGATAATTCAGCCCAAGTCCAAGATTGAACGCTGTCCAGAGAGTACACCATTGCATTGTAATTCATATGATTCACTTCGCCCATGGTGTGAGCATAGGTTTTGATCAAATGTTGAGTTCCATTTGATTCAACGATGAACTGAACGCTGTCTTGCTGAAGAGAATCTGGGATTCGGAATGCGACGACAAGGGACACATTGACGATGTCGTTCGGAGAACCTGAAGCCACGTCAAAATTCGATAGTTCGATGATGGGGCCTTTGGTCCAAGCATATCCTCCATCTGAATCTCCGTCGTAATCATTGTCACAGACTGGGTCGGACGTTGGCTTGAAGCAATCGGGATAGCCAATTGACAGGTTGTCTTCCGAAGGTGATGTGGTCGCCCATGCGGTAATCTCGTTGTGATTCACCGGCCGGCTGTGTGTAAAGGACAAGCGCCCATCGGCCACCATTGAGACCGAATAGTCTGCAGCATCCTCACTGTAGGCCTTGTTGGTCGATAGTGACCATTCAGAGGCATTGTCGAACGTACCTGCAGGCAACAACTCAACATATTCTGAACGAATGACCGTGTCTCCATTGACGGACAGAGGAATCGTCGAAAAAGTGAGAATGAAAACCAGCAGAATCGAAAGGCTGCGGGTGTGCATATACTGCGGCTGTCGAGCAGCCCCTTGAATCCCTCGCCTGCACGAGCGTGCGCATAACACGTAACGTATCTCTGCGCTTGCTTGAAATACCGAGCGCAGGTCGCCGTTTTACATCGTGGCTGCGGTGGTCTAGTGGTTAGGACGGTAGATTGTGGTTCTGCCAACCCGGGTTCAACTCCCGGTCGCGGCCCCTTCAATCAATTCCAAGCTCATGCTGAGAGATTTCGTGACCCATTCGTGTTGCCTTGGTTTGTAGATATGCGCGATTTTCTGCATTCACGCCGACAACCAGAGGCATTCTCTGTGAAACGGTGATGCCCAAATCCTGTAGAGCTGAGGCCTTTTCAGGATTGTTCGTCAGTAAACAAACATCGGCGATACCGACGGCACGGAGCATATCGGCTGCGATTTGATAGTCGCGAGCATCAGCAGGATGGCCGAGCATCAAATTCGCATCCAATGTATCTGCACCTTGATCCTGTAAATTGTATGCTTGAATCTTAGCATGTAGTCCAATACCCCTTCCCTCTTGCCGCAAATAGAGAAGACAGCCCCATCCATGTTCTTGAATGGTCTTTAGTGCAGAATCGAGTTGTGAGCCACAATCACATCGTTCTGAACTGAAGGCGTCGCCTGTCAAGCATTCAGAATGGAGGCGGACAAGAACAGAGTCAGGGCCGTTCATGTCACCCAATGTCAGGGCGACGTGATCAAAGCCGGTTTCTCCGTCATGGAAAACACGAATCCTGAATTCACCATGTATTGTCGGCAATCGAGCATCTGCGGGAACATCGGTTTTCTCAATGATGGGTGTCATGTGATGCCTCCTTTCGAATGCGGTAATGATACTCTCCCGCTTCCTCCTCTACGTCCAGTAGTGTGTCGCCACTTCTATTCAAGAGTGCTGGAATGTCAATTTTGGTTTCTGGGTCGTCAGCCATGACCAAAATAACGTTGCCTGGGTCCATTGTCGCCAATGCACGCTTCGTTTCATGAACAGGAACTGGACAATGGAATCCTAGCACGTCTAGAGTGACATCGGTGTCTACCTGGGCCATCGAGTCAAGGGGAGCGCTTGCCTTTCTTCAATGCGACGGGGGGTATGAAGGGAGAGTTTGAAGCGCAAATGTGTGCTGGAGCGGGTGTGCGAGCGAATCGTCAGAGCCGTCCAAAGGATGATCTCTCATGGTCTGAAGTGGGGGAAATGGCCTACGGTTACCTGAGAATCCCACTGGCATTGGTCATTGTAGAGGCGCTGTACTGGTGGGCAACAGATCCTGCAGCAAGTTTTGAGTTCTATCAAAGGGGCATCGCGACAGTATGGGTTGGCATTTCGAACTTCTTCTGGCCGGGTTCAGCAGAATTGGCCTTCCATGGGCCTTCCCAAGCGTGGACGGGGGTCAATCTCTATGATTCTGCATTCCAGGGGGGGATGGAACGATTGTACGTTTCAGATGAATGTGCAGGTATCCATGAAATTGTATTTCTCAGCGTCTTGATGCTATTGACGCCTGGGGTTTCAAACCGAACTAGATGGCGTTCGATTGGAGGAATGGCAGTTCTCGTCCAGTTACTCAACTACGTTCGCCTGATCTCCTTGTACCCCATCGCAACTCGGTCAAGTGTGGATGACATGTATGCATTCCACGAATTCATCCTCAGTCAGGGATTCCTTGCGATATTGGTCATTATCTGGCTGGCATGGTACCTGATATTGGATCGAAAAGGCCTGATTGATCGAAAGGTCAAGCCTTCCTTATCGGACCTCCCGAAGTTGAGTCAGATTCGCCTCAGAGATTCATTACCTGGATTATCGATTGCCGTCTTGATCTTCTCAGCGATTCTCGCTGTTTGGGCCACACATGAAGCGACTCTGGATGAACATAACATGGAGTTGAAGGCGGGTGCAGAGGAATGTCACTATGATACCGAACAGAACATGTGGACACCTGAGTATTGCACAGACGACAAGAGGATGTGGGAAGATGTATGGGGTAAATCGATTCGTGGATGGCTGTTCGCTGGAATATTCAGTTTGATGGCAATCGTGACCATCGAACCCTTGGCAGAGCCGAGTGAAGAAGAATAATCAATTCGCAATTTCTGCATTGACTTGGGCGCCATTGAATGCTTTGCCTTTCAAAGCGTCAAGGGCGTGTTGTGCCTTTTCACGATGAACTTCGACGATGGCTTGTGTACCATCTGCAAGAATCTGGCCAATTGCGAGATCTGGTAAGCGGGCTTCGCTGGTCACGAAATTGTGAATTTCTAGTTTGGATGTCGCATCGATTGACAAGCGAAGAGGGACCATACCGAAAACATCTGCATTCTCCCCCCAATCCATCTGCTTTCGAACAGGATCGCGGTCTACACCATCTGGTAGGGCTGGAGCATCGACCTCGTTGACCACCATATTCCAAGTGGAGATGATTTTTGTCATGTTGGGGGCATCTTCACCCGATACGAAGGACCATGCCTCGCCTTTTCGACCCATTCGTCCGGTTCGACCAATGCGATGAACGTAAGATTCCGAATCATTGGGGATGTCGTAATTGACAACCATTGTGACGCCATCAACATCAAGGCCTCTGGCCGCAACATCGGTTGCAACAACCACGCGGGTCTTTCCTTCACGGAAATCCGAGATGATTCGCTCACGCCTGTTCTGAGGCATGTCACCGTGCAATCCAGTTGCTGAAAATCGATGTCGTTCCAATCGCTCAACAAGTAGATCGACCATCCGCTTGGTGTTCGTGAAGATAAGGACTTGATCTTCCTTCGTGAGTCGAATCATGATGCGTCCGAGAACCCAGAGTTTGTTTGCACGACCAATTCGAACCATGTATTGGTCAATTTCAGGGACTTCAACATCCAAATCTTCGCTCATCACATGCTCGGCATCAGAGATGAACTCATTGGCGGCTTCCAGAACTTCTTGTGGAAAGGTCGCAGAGAAGAGCAACGTCTGCTTTCGACTGGTCAGTCGCTCAAGACACCAGAGGATGTCAGGGAAGAATCCCATGTCCAGCATACGGTCTGCTTCATCAAGAGCAAAGTGAGTGATGTGCTCTAAATCGATATGGCCACGCTTGCTCATATCGATGACGCGCCCAGGTGTACCAACGATGATGTCGCATCCTGCATCCAATACCTTGGCTTGCTTCTCAAGGTCAGTCCCACCATATACTGTGACAAATTTGAGGCCCTTGTCACCCTGTAGCCATTGCAGTTCCTCGCTAACCTGTGTTGCAAGTTCGCGTGTTGGGCAAAGGACAAGCGCCTGAGTCTGTCCAGTAGGCTGGGAATTTTCAATTATAGGAATCCCGAAGGCAACGGTCTTCCCCGAACCGGTTCGAGCCTGACCTACGATGTCCTTTCCAGCCCGTGCCAATGGGATGGAATCTGCTTGAATCGGTGTGACAAAATCCCAACCCTTCGACGAAATGGCGTTGGCTATGTTTGAAGAAAGATCCCAATCCGAAAATCGGACGGTCGAAAGTGCGTTGGTAGCAGACATTGGTGTCAGCTCATTCAGAAGGTCTCCGCTTCGCGCATTTCCTTCTGCAAC
>CAXEUI010000028.1:0-8844 GCA_963999335.1 uncultured Candidatus Poseidoniales archaeon | reverse complement strand
GAGAGAATTGCTCAACCAGACTCAAGACTGGTTGAATGATAATCCAAGCCTGTATTGTGGGAAAAATCGTCGAGTTGTGCGCGAATGAAATCCTGTTGCACCTGCCGAACTGTGTCGTCTAGATCGGGGTCAATCATGATGACCCAGAGTGTGCTAGAGGCAGTCGGCGCTGCATCACCAGTCGCATTGGCAGGATCGGACAGATAGTCACAAGTCGCATCGTAATTCAAATCTTGATGAATGAGGCTGTCTTGGACAAAGGCTCCAGCCGCCAGAGCGCGATCGTCACCAAGTGCATCACTACAGACTGTTCCCTCATCTAGAATCGCATCGAGCAAATGCGACCAAGATGTATAATCATCAAGAGTCGTCTCGTTGGCCTCAGACTCATCGATTGCATACTGTATGACTTGAGGGGCTGCGATGACGGATTCGATGTAATCATTCGATGAACCGGATCGGTTCATGACCTCATCCAAGGCCGAGTTCTGAGACTGCAAGTGGGAGATACTCAACACATTAGAGCCGTCATCTGCGGTCACATGGATGAACATGGGTCGACTTTCGGCTGGAAAGAATGGGGCCATTCTGTCTTCTGCTTCCTCAGCCGGTGTTTCTGGAGAGAATGCGGACAAATCAGTGTCGAAAACGGGCAGTGGGAATAATTGGGCACCCAAACCAATCGTCAGGAGGAAGAAAATGACGAGAATCGGGAGGGATGACTTCTCAAACGCAGAAGGAGAAATGAGGGTGCGGGCGTTTGTTTCTTCGTCACCCATGGGGATGGCGGGCAGAATACGATTGATAAGTAAGGGGGCGGCAAATGCTCGCTCAATTGCATTACCACAGCGATGATTCGCACCCACATAGTGGGTGGCCGAAGAAAGAAGGCTCAAAAGGGTGGGCTGGGTCGGCGGGCTGGTCAACATGGCGATTAAGGTACTATTGAACGAGGGCGGGGAACTTCGAATCCGCATTACGGGTGAGAGTCATACGGCACTGCAGTTATTCCGATCTCGACTCAATGATAACAAAGATGTGGAGTATGCAAATTACTTCATTGGACATCCAGAATTGGATGAGCCTGAGTTCTATATCCGATGCCAAAAGGGAAAAGACCCTTCAAAGATTTTGAAGGGACTTTGCAAGAATATTGCAAAAGAGTTTGATGGGCTCACCTTACCCTGAAGGGATTCGGATGACGTCGGCGGACATCGCCGCGGCTTGCGGATTATCCGGTTTTGCCTGCGAAGGTGAAGGGATTGGGGGCTTGCTGAAATCTCGATTTGAGGATTTTCGCGTCGAAGAGGAGGGGCGGACCCCCGCTCTAGATGCGAAAGGAAGATTCACGGTTGCTAGAGTCACACTGACCAATTGGGAAACGAACAGATTTGTAGGTAAATTAGCCAAAATACTGAGAATCTCGAAAAATAGAATCTGGTTCAGTGGAACGAAAGATAAACGAGCGATTACAACCCAGTTATTGGTCATCGATGCCCCTCAGAACAAGGTTGCTTCTGTTGAATTGAATGATGTCGATTTCGAAATATTGGGTCGGACACATCAGAAGCTCGGTTTTGGTGATCACAGCGCAAACCGATTCACCATCACGGTGAGAGGATGTGCTGATTCTGATGGGAAACCGCTTGAGGCGAAAGAGGCGATATCGAGGGTGAACTCGATATTTGACGCCATGGAAGATCGTTTGGGAACAGGGAGATTTCCAAATTGGATTGGGCCACAAAGATTCGGCGCTACACGTCCCGTAACTCCAATTGTGGGTCGATCGGTGATTGGTGATGATTGGAAGGGTGCAGTCGATGCTTATCTAGGGATGGCGGGGATTCATCAACAACCTGAAGTCGAGGCGTTTCGGAGTCTGTGGCGTGAATCATCAAACCCAGAGAAATGTCTCGAAATCATTCCTAAGCATCTTGGATTTGAACGGGACATGCTAGAGCAATTGGCTCGGAAACCAGAAGACTGGAGAGGGGCTTTTCGTAAATTGCCGAACAATCTACAATTGATGATGGTTCACAGTCTTCAATCTGAGGCGTTCAACCGAATCATCGCGGCAAGATTGGAGGCTGGACTGACTCTGGCCGAACCAATCGAAGGAGATGTTGTCGGATTGGTTCAGGACAATGGGAAGATCGACATGGGGAAATTGGTCGAAGTGGAAAGTCAAATTCTTCCTAGGATCTCTCGAAATTGCCGACTGGGGCGGTTGGCAGTGACTGCAACTCTACCTGGAGGGGAAAGTGAATTCACAGAATCCAAGCCCGGAGAAATCGAAAAAATGGTAATTTCAGAAATGGGATTGGCGGATGAAGATTGGCAAGTGCGTGGTATTCCTCGACTTTCATCGAAGGGTAGTCGGAGAGCATTGACCGTGACATTCAGCGATTTCAGTGTTGAAGAGGCTGGAGATGTGGAAGAGGAGCGATTGAGCAATCGGTATTCAGAAGGTCCCAGAGAAGGGGAAGTGTGGCATCCGGACGGATGCAGTCTTAGATTGCGGTTCTCTTTGCCCAGTGGTACTTACGCAACCGTTCTCATGCGCGAATTCATGCGGGCGCCTTTGACTCAATATTGAGCGACTCAAAGACGGCCGATTTCGAGGACTTCGACCTCACCCACGCCATCGATTTCACGGATGGCATCTTCAAAAGCATCGACAGTGCCATCCCCTTCTTGAATCACACAGTGGGCTTCGACAAATTTGAGGCCAAATGCCAAGGGCTTTGATACAGCATCTTGGACGATTCCAACATCGCTGGTCATGCTCATCATTGATTCAGCAATCTCGTCAGCATTGGCATCCTCAACATTTGGGTCACACATGATTTTGTACTTGACAGCTACTTCGCCCATGGAAAATCCTCCATTCAAGGTCCCTGAAAACCACAAGCAGGACAGAAATAGGTCACAGCTTGATTTCGACAACGTTCGGAACGTCCAATCGGTTCCCCGCAACTCGGACAGGGGAAAGAAGTACTCTTGGCGTCCGTCAACGGCACTCCAGATGCGGAGCAAGTAGATGCGCGCTTCTGCATTTCAGTCCCTCAGCGAGCCGGCGATTGACTCCTCCTTAATATGGTTGACCGAAGGTCAATCGATGACCATCTCATGCTTTGAGGATGGTCAACCTTCCCGTTCGTCCAGTAGATACGACCTTTTGGCCATGACTATAGCGGCACCAACCACCTTGAATCGAGATGAGGTCGCCTGTACGAACCCGATCGACTTGATCGCCCCATAGTACGAGGGCGATGAGGCCTGTTTCATCACGCCCACAGGCCGCTGCAATTGAACCAGTCCATCCTTTCGACATCACGGTACGGCGCGGATAGCGACGCAATACAAGCAATTCTAGGCGTCCAACAGGACGCTCGGCAACCAAGTCCTCAACACGTGTTCGAGGCATGATTTTGGGTTGATTTTTTGCATTGCAAACCCCAATCTGTCGCAGAATACTGGCCCGGACATTGGGGTGATTTCGAATTACTGGCGGGCTTTGATTATGGATTATACTGACTGACATTGTTTCAACTCCAGAGCAAACGAGATGAGTGCTTTCGGTCCACCATCATTGCGATGAGGGGTAAGTGAAAGTGAATGTGTTATTCTTTCTTGGATACGCGCCTGAATCCGCTCTTCACTTCACTTTCTGGCTCTGGGTCATTCGGTAGAATGATGCCTACTGATTCAAGGTGAATATCCAGTTCTTGTGAGACAGTTGTTTCTCGGTAACCCTTCTTCGGCTTGGGATATTTGTGCATGCAGACCAGAAAGACTTCCGAGGAAGAATTTCGTGAAGCATCAGGAGAGAATCTCTGTACTCGTGAAAATCGCTGTTTGGCTGCATTGACAACGCCCTCAATCCCCGTACCTTGGAAGATCTTGGTCACAAATGCGCCACCCGATGCGAGCAATGGCAAGGTAAAATCGAAGACCATGGCTGCCAATTCCAATGAGATGGCTTGGTCTCGATCATATTGTCCCGTCAGTCGAGGGGATATATCGGAAACAATGGTGTTGAACAAGCGTGTCTCATCTTCCGCGACTTCTGGTAAGATTGTTCCATCGACTTTTCGACCTTCTTTCAACAATTCAAGGATGGCTTCCTGAGATGATGTGTCGGTGACATCTCCCGTCACAAGTTGAGCGCCGTCCACGGGGACACAGGAACGAAGATCGATGCCAATCACCAACCCGTTCGATCCAGTTTCTTCGACGGCAACCTGAGTCCACCCACCGGGGTGGCATCCGACATCCAACACCAGGTCACCTTCACAAATGAGGGTGAATTTCTCCTGAATCTGTTTGAGTTTGAAGGCCGAGCGCGCACGATAACCCTTAGAGCGAGCCTGACGGCGCCAAGTATCGCGTTGTTGCTCTTGGAACCAACGCTTGCTCATCTCACACCCTCAATGCGGGGGCCGAGCCCGAGATATGTAAATGAGACCCGACTCAGGCGCTCAGGATATGCAGAAGGTGATGGCTGCCATCCTTATCGCGCTCATCCTGTTGCCACTCGCAGGCGCCGACACGCGAGCGCCCGATGTGTCACGTGAGGCGAGGGGGGGACATGCCATCCTGCTCGAGCAGTACACCGCGACTTGGTGTGATACATGCGCGACCGTCGACCCTTGGGTCTCTGAATTCGCTGATGACCACGAGGGGCGTGTGGTACGTGTGGCATTGCACCCAGATGATCACGATCCATTCGGGAGTCCATTGACCACGGAACGACTTGCATTGAAACAATCCGAACAGCAGCTGTCGCTTCCAACATTCTGGTTCGATGGACAAGGGGATATGCAAGGTCAAGTATCACCATCACTTCTTGAAAATGGATTGCGCTCGGCTGAAGTCAACCGTGAGCATTGGATTGGGATGCACGTATGGTGGGACACATGGGAGAACCAGCCCCACGATGATGTCCAACAACTCGCAATTCATATCGAAGAGGACCTGCCGGAGAATGCATCGATCACAGTGTTCAGATTGGAATCTCTGGAGATGACCAGTGAAATCGCGTACAATGGCATCGATGTCCATCATGATGTGGCCACCCAAATGATGACCTTGAATCAGAATGGTACAGTGACTGATTCATTCGAAGGGGTTCATGGCTGGACAATGTCGAACGGCAATCTGTACAGTGAAGGGGGCATTCCAGTGTTCATTTTGGATACTTGGGGTGAAGTGGATGGTTTTGTGACGATTATCGAAGTAAATGGAGAGGTCCGGGGCGTTATCGGAATCTCAATGGAGGATATGCCCCGAAATCCGGAAATTTACAGTCATATGGCCCTCTTATTGCTTCTCAGCGCGCTAGTGGCTTCTGGAATCATCATACGCCGAAGGTAAGTCCAACGATGTCGTCCTATATCATACCCTCGTATTCCTGTTCAAACGATGTGCTGCGAAGCATTGATAGTCCCTCAGTGCTAATATTGTACTGATGGCGTACATCCCCGAAGAGAGAGAAGAAGAACGCCTAGGGGGCGTTCAAGCAGATCGCGAATGGCTCGTTGAATACATCATCGAGCTCCCCGACGAGAATCCGATTCGCCTGGTGACCATTCTGCGTGGGGCGCAAATGGCAGATGTTCAGGGGCGGTTGTATGATGTCTTGCGTGCGCAATATGCATCAGAGACCCGTCTGGATGTGACAGTGGTTCGCATGGAGCCTGTCGATATGCGAACGGATGTCGCACTTTTCGAAATCGGTGGCACGTACCAGCCGTGATCACTTCTTGCGCGCTTTTGCGAGGAGTTCGGCCTTGGACAATTTGGTAACGATGTCCCAATTCCCGGCGTCGCGCTCCTTGCGGATCAGATATAGCAGGTATATGCATGCAATGAGAGAGATGTGCACACTGGTGCAGTACGGGCAGATGTGAGGAGCCCCGTCAACCAGAAACAGTTCAGCGATCACAAGCCAAGCAATCCCAGGGATGCCCGGTAGGCTCAGCCACCATGCATAATCCACGTAGGACTTGGCCCAATCTTCCTTCATATCTAGGAAGGCGGAGAGGGTGAACCAACCGAGAGTGGAGAAGGCCAAAATGCCAATGATGCCCCAAGGTACTCCGAAAAATTCTGAGTATGTGGGGTCGCCAATCACTGATCCACATTGAACCACACCTTCAGCCGCACAGAGTGTTGAACCACCTTGAAGGAGTTGGTTGTGAATCATCCATGTCCATGCGCTGGCGGCCAACCCACCCATCTCGATGACGAACAAACCCAACAAACGCCGGCGCATTGGACTCATTTCATCCAGTTGCGAAATCTTCTGATTGCTCGCAATCACACCACCGATGGCCATGACAGCAAGGAAGAACGTGAGAGGTCCGTATTCCATTGTCGAACTCATTCAAGCACCCCCTGTGAGATGATTCTGGAGTGCTTGGTTTGGCGCATGCAATGGGTCAAAATCGTCGGTATGCATGGCGCTGTTCCAGACGACTGTGCCGTCGGGAGACAACAGGAGATGGAAGGGGACACCGGGAGGATTGTAATCTCTGAATGCGCTCAACCCGAGATCATCGACGTAAGGCCAATCGTGTGCGTCGCCTCCTCGTGATGCGCAATTCGAGTTGTCGTGATTGCAGCCCTCATAGTCAGACTTCTCTTGGAATGCAACAATCTCGGCTCGACTGTGATCGGTATTCAGCATGCCCACCGAGATTGTGATGAAGGCAACGGCGCCATTGGCCCCCCAGTTGTTGTAATTGTCTGACATGTCCAGTGCATCGTCCCAACAGTGAGGGCAGTCCGTGTCCATGAACTGCAGGAAGATGTATTGGCCGGACTCGCCTTCCTCCCATGAATGATTGAAGTAGTCATAGAGGCGGAACTCGTGCCAACTTCCTGAATAATGTGCTTCGCCAAGGATGTCCGGCGCCAATTGTCCTTCCTTAACGCCCACACTGGGAGGTGGCGCCAATACCCACACGACAATCATGACCACCGTCATGATGGCTGATATTGCGAAGAATGATGCAATTCGGCCATCTGCATCTTCGTCATTCGCGAGTGTGTGAACGTTGTGCTGCTTGGTTGACATTACAATCCAATCTCCTGTATCAGCGTGGATGCTGTGTGGCGGATGGCGGCTTCAGAGTTGAAATTTGGGTCGAAGCCTGTCGCGAATAGAGCAGAGGGGTCGAGCATGGTCTTGGGCACATCGCCCGCCCAGCCCCGATCTCCGCCAGTGTATTCGATGCTGACATCCTCAAACCCAGTCTCCTCGATCACAATCTCAGCGATTCGACGAACGCTGCATGTATCATCGGTTCCCAGATTGAAGCAGTTGACTTCATCATCTGTGATCTCAGTCAAGTGTACCATCGCGTGCGCGCAGTCGATGACTTCCATGTACGACTTCTCTTGAAGGCCGTTTCCAAGGACCTCCAGACGGGAGGGGTCGGCTTTCAACTTGTGAATGAAATCGAAGATGACTCCGTGTGTCCCGCGCGCGCCAACGATATTGGCGAAGCGGAACAGCCAGGCCTTGAGCCCGAACGTACCCACCCAGCTGGTGATCAGGGCTTCGGAGCCCAATTTGCTCGCCCCGTACAGGCTGATGGGGAACAATGGACCGTATGATTCAGAGGTCGGCATTTCGGATGCCTCTCCATAGACCACGCTACTGCTCGAGAATGCGATGTTTTTCACACCTGCGCAGCGCATCGCCTCCAGCACGTTGTAGGTGGCCACTGTGCCTTGCTTGAGATCCGTGTCTGTCACGCGTGTTCCCAAACGGATATCGGGGTTGGCAGCGAGATGGAATACGTGGTCGATTCCGTCCATTGCGGCCTTGATGGCATCGAGATCCAGGAGGTCGCCTTCGATGAATTGGATGGAATTTCCATGATGTGAGATAAATTCACTGCGGCCACTGCTCATGTTATCGAAGATTGTGACGTTGTCTCCTCGGGCAACCAAGCGGTCAACGAGGTGCGAGCCGATGAAGCCGGCGCCACCGGTCACGAGTACGTTCATCGCTCGCGCGACAGGGGAGTCGTTCTTCAATGCGACGTTCAGAAGAATGGGTGATTTTCACTCACTTTCCCTCCGCGTAGCGGAGTGAATCAAATTCAATTTTTTTGACCCCTCTTAGAAATTGATGTGGGCTTCCGCGCTTCAGTTCACCTTCTGTCCCCGGTGCCGTGGGACTGGAGTTGAACAATATGGCAAGAAAAAATACTGAAAAAAGCACGCAAACGAATGAAACGACAGAGACTGGGATGATACCGAGTCTTCTGGTAGGATATGTCCGAAGAAGCAATGCGGGTGGAGCGATTAAGATCTCCATCAACACAAATGCATTCGGGGATTGTGAAACCTACACGACCTCCGATGGCCAGGCCTACGCATCACTGGTGATCAGCCTAAGCGCATTGCGCAAGGTCATCGATGGTGAACGCGCGGTTACGACCGTCAGTCAATTGATCTTTGAATGATTGAAATAAGTCGTCGGGACGGCGTCCCGGCGGCAATTCTCAATTTCGCCCATAGGGCGAGAATGAAAGGGAAGTGTTGAAATGCGGACGGTGGAGCCCGCGATGCATGGAAGGCGTGGCTGAGGAGGTCGTCGAACCCATCGTGTGGGATGGACCAATCATCGCTGCCATGCCTGTTTTCAATGAGGAAGAAATTCTTCCCATATATTTCGAACAAGTCACCAATGTTTTGTCTGAGCTCGAGGATCGTTACGATTTCGAAATAGTAATCACCGACAACCGAAGTACCGATCGAACGTTTGAGATGCTTCGTCAATTAGCGAAGAAAGATGATCGACTTCATGTGGTTCGTTTTTCCAGAAAT
>CAXEUI010000027.1:0-8904 GCA_963999335.1 uncultured Candidatus Poseidoniales archaeon | reverse complement strand
AGTCCACGGACTTTGTGCAACTTTTCACTTGAACTGCCTGAATCCTCATGCTATATTTGGGAGCGGGGAAACCCCAGGCTTGGTGCAGCCATGTTAGATGATTACTTCCGCCAATACGGCCTCATCTTTATATTCACCCTTGTGATTATCGCTGTGTATGGCCTCGCATCGATGTTCATTCCACTCATCCTGATTCGAATGATTGGTTACAAACCCGACTCCTATCATTCGACGACGATGATCATCGCTGCAATGTCCAGTGTGGTCCTCTGGCGAGTGTTGGGGCTGGATCAATACATCTTCGACACGGTGCCCGGAATGGCGGCGGCATTCACCGCACACCTCTGCTTGTGTCACTTCCGTGATCTGTCTGATTCAGCGTTCCTTGGAAGGATTGAGGTGCCAAGGAATATCATGGCATCATTTGGTGCGGGACTTGTTGTATTCCTACTCGTCAGTGAGGGAGTCTATTTCATGACCAGTCCGGATTCATCGGATTCGATGGGTGGGGTTGGAGATTATTTGGTTACCAGTAGCATCACGGAGGAAACTATCGGCGAAGGCACCGAGTACGTGATGGATGGGGAAACGCTGACTCTTGAATTCGATACAGATTCAATAGATTCATGGGAGAATGGAACGAATGTGGCGGCAGTCAGAGTGGTTCTAACCTATTCTGAGGATGAAACAAGCCAAGGTATCGGTTGTGTAGGGGGTGCAGCACAACCGGACCCGGATACAATTACTGGTACGGTTGTACACAATGAGCACAACGGCACCGGCAGTGGACAGAACCAAGACCAAGGTTCATCCTCACATGAATTCGTTGTTCAATGGTCAATGGCCGTCCTCAACGGCACGGTTTTGTCTGGTCTTTCTGAATCCGAAATTCATGATCAGTTCGATGCAAGAGGGGCTGGCCTTGGGGCATACAGCCTTGACATCACAGTGGATGTTGAGGCTGGCGGGGGATTCCAATGCTCACACACTGATGATGGAGAAGAAGTGCAATATCTCGTAGAAGTCCTCATCCTCGATTATACTGTAGAACCCGCATCTTGATTGAATTCGGAATTTGAATCAGAAATCCTGTTTCATTTCATGAGGCTTATACGCCTCCACCCTACCCGAGCAGTTTGCGGCCTGCTGGCCCCTCCGCATTCGGCGTGAGGGAGGACCTGGAGCCGTGGAGCGCGAGGCACATGGCAAGAACGTCATCCAGAATGCAGCAGGCAAGCATCAGTGAATTCTTTGAGAAGAACAAACACTTTCTGGGCTTCGATACGTTACCACGGTCCATCATCACAGCCGTCAAAGAGTCTGTAGACAATTCATTGGATGCCGCCGAAGAGCATCGAATTCTGCCCGAGATCTCCATTGAGATTCGAAAGATTCGAGGCAAGAAGAATGAGTTGTTGCTCATCTCTCGGGACAATGGACCGGGAATTCCACAGAAGTCAATCTCCAAGGTCTTCGGCTCCCTCCTCTTCGGATCCCGATTTCACTCCCTCAGACAGACCCGTGGACAACAAGGAATCGGAATCACGGGCGTGGTGATGTACAGTCAACTGACCACGGGGAAACCGACAATGATCATCTCCAAGATTGCCAAGGAAGAGGGTGCGGTTCGTGTGAACGTTGGACTGGATACCAAGAAGAATAGGGCCATCACCAGCGGTGAGAAGCGATTCTCATTGGATGATGTGAATGAAGCCAAGGGACTTCATTGGATTGGAGAACATGGGGTTCGAATCGAAACTCGATTGAAGGCCAAATACCAGCGTGGGAAGCAATCCGTGCATCAATATCTCAAGATGACAAGCATCGTGAATCCGCATGCGAGCATTGATTTCAGAGTCTTCGATGAAGAAGGGGGGGTGATTGAAGAAGCATCATGGCCACGCGTCACCGAGGAGCTGCCGCGGCCAGTCAAAGACATCAAACCTCATCCACATGGATTGGAGATTGGAACCCTGCAACGCTTGCTCCGCGATGCAAAACCACCCAGTGAAGGCGAGGGGGCCCGAACACCATTGCGATATTTCCTGCGGAACACGTTCTCGGCATTGAGCAATTCACGTTGTGAACAAGTCATTGGACTTGCTCAACTTGCCACCACACGAAAGCCGTCCAGTTTGAAGCCCGATGAAGTCAACAATTTGCTTGCGGCTTTTGGAAAAGTTCGGTTGCCTGCGCCTCCGACAGATTGCCTGTCTCCAATCGAGGATTTGCTCATCAAAAAAGGTCTGTCGAAAGCCATTGATTCACGATTCGTCTCAACGGTCACCCGAGAGCCGCAGGTGGCCAATGGTAACCCGTTCCAAGTTGAAGTCGGCCTCATCTTCGGTGGCGATCTTCCCGGGGATCAACCCATTCAAGTTCTGCGATTCGCAAATCGCGTACCATTGATGTACCAACAGGGAGGCTGTCTACTCACAAAGGCGCTTGAATCTGTGGATTGGAAACGATACGGACTGGATCATCCAGGGGGCCGTGGCATCCCGAAGGGGCCCGCTGCAGTGCTGATTCATCTTGCGAGTACCAATGTTCAATTCACCAGTGAAGCCAAAGAGGCGCTAGCAGACAATGTCGTTGTTCACGATGAAATTCGGAAAGCGATGCTTGAGGTGGGCCGGGGTCTTCGAAATCACCTGAAGAAGAGTTCGCAGAAGAAGAAGGCGCAGGAGAAATTCGAACTTGTCAACATCATCCTGCCCGAGATTCATGACAAAGTGATTGGAATTCTTGACGCTGAACCGTTGCCACTCGAACCGGTCATAACCAAAATCATGAATGCCGTATTCCTTGAAGAGAAGGTCGAATGGGAACCCGAAACAAAGGTAACGCGGGCAAGCATCGAGGTGTACAATTACACCGCGCGCCCACGCGCGTACACACTATTGTCCACTTGGCCGGAACGCGAAGGGGTGATGATGGTCGACAATCCCCTCGGCGGTCGAAGGGAAGCTAGAGGACTGTGGGCATGGAAACTCGAAACTCTAGAACCCGGATCCTCGACCACGGTCTCGTTCACAGTCGACGGGGTGTCCAAAGGTGATTGGACGGATATCGACATTTTCTTCAGAGGGGCTGGGGATATCATTGGAGCGACGAAAATCGATGAAGCAATCCTTGCGGAGATGCTGCGTGAAGAAGATGCTGGGATTGAGCGCGAAGAGATCGTTGAGATTGATTCGATTGAATCGAACCATGTCGATGTCCCTACGGTGGCGCCGCCAGATGTCATTGTCAATGAAGAAATCGAACCGGCCGCAGAACCTGAAGCGGGTTGGTATGGTGTAGGTAGAGGTGAAGAAGAATGAGTGTGACTCAACGAAAAACAAGAGAAGAAGTCGTGGAGAATCTTCACGGTGTTGCCAGAGAAATGTACAAGCGAATGGCGAAGGGTGAAGCCCCAACCATGACCTTGCCTGTACGAACCAAGAATAATATTGGATTTGACAATAAATTGGGTGTATACAAGTACGGGCCCAAGCGTTCTATTCGTGATGCTAAGAGCCTAGGAAGTGCTCGACAATTGCTCCGGGCATTGCATATCATCGAATTCATCGAAGAGATGATTAACAGTGAAAAATCGTCGACTCTGCGTGAAATGTACTACATCTCTGAAGCTTGGGGGCATGGTAAATTTGGCTCTCAGAACGAGAGCAACAATCTTGCAGAGGATCTTGAGATTGTCACCAAATGTCTGCGTGAAGATTTCAAACTCCGGCCAGAAGAAGATGGGGCACGAATGATTGGGAATCTAACACTCGACGAATTGAATCGTCGAGGCCAATGGATGAGAATCAATGCAAGAGACGATGTGGGCGATTCGGGTTATGGCGTACCCTACAATGTTGAGACGGAAAAAATCCGATTGATTGGTCACGATATCAGATTCATTATGGCGATTGAAACCGGTGGTATGTTTGATCGGCTGGTCGAGAACGGATTCGACGAAGACTATCGTTGTGGGCTGCTGCATCTGAAAGGTCAGCCGGCTCGTTCAACACGCAGAATTCTCAAGCGTATGAATGAGGAATGGAATCTGCCAATCTACGTCTTCCTAGACGGTGATCCTTGGTCATTCAGAATCTTTGCAAGCATTGCGTATGGTGCGATTAAGACCGCGCATATCTCAGAATATCTGGCCACACCTTCCGCTCAATATCTGGGCATTACATCGGATGATATCGAGGCCTACGACCTGCCGAGTGACAAATTATCCAGCAAGGATGTCGAGGCACTGAAGGCTGAACTCAGTGATCCAAGATTTGCGGATGGGTGGTGGCAGGAACAGATTCAGATGATGCTGTCATTGGGCAAGAAGGCTGAACAGCAGTCTCTCGCAAAATATGGTCTTGATTTCGTTACAGACACGTATCTGCCTGAGAAATTGGCCGAAATTGGCCTTGGACGTCAAGCATAACAGCCATGAACGTTGACGATGAGGCGGTTTCGTGAGTACGAACAAGTGGCCCAAGAGGCTCGCTTTGACGGGTGCGATTATGCTCGCGTTGTCCACGGCAATAGTGTGGTCCTCGTATGACGAGATGATCGACATAATGGACCCGGGTCAAAATCACCTGCTCGAATTAGAGGAAGAGGCTATTGGGGGTGTGAATCTCAGCAAAAATACCTCATATCTCATCTTTCGATTGAACAACGTCCCAGTAGACTGTCAAATCATCGAAAATCACACGGGCACCGAGGTCAACGTTGAAAATCCATCATGGATCTATGATCGGGATGGAGAAAATGGTCGATATTATGCCGTGGGTTCGTTCATCCCTGATGCAGATGGAATGCATTCCATTGAGAATACCGCAAACACAAGTGAGAGTTCGGTGTGGATTGTGGTTGAAGATGCGGAGCCGAACTATCTCTTTCAAGGGGGATGTTACGGATTGTTGTGTGGAGGATGTCTGCTTCCAATCTCTCTAATCGTGTGGTTCTCAGGCCGTAAGAAAGGTCAGCAAGCTGGTTTGCTCATGCAAACTCCAGATGGTACCATGGTGCCCATTGCACCCACTGATGGGACAATGCAACAGCGTGTGCCAACCACAGATGAGGTTTGGAGAAGCGTACATGGAGGCGAAATCATCGATTTGACCGTTCAACAGGTGCAACCCTCTGAAGAGGAGGCGCCAGCTCCATTCGCAGATCGTCCTGATCGTACGGGTGAATTGGCCAAAGTCGTTGATGAAATAGAATCCGTCGATGATTCAGTGCCCGAATCAAGCGAAGAGGATGGTGAAAAGGCTGAACGTAGTTGGAAGACATGGGACGAAGGGTAATCCAGACGAGGATTGATAGGGGTCCCTCGGCTAGTTAACATCGGGTTGTGAAGTGGTCACCGATTTCGACACCGCACTTTCAATACTTGAAAATCGTACGCGGCGCTCCATTCTGGAGCATCTTGTAAGGGAGGCGCACTACCCTCTGCAACTCGCTGAATTACTCGAAGTTTCACAACAAGCAATCATGAAACATCTGAAAGTTCTCGAAGATGCTGGTTTCGTTGTCAGTGAAAAGGTCCCCAGTGAGAAAGGAGGTCCGCCAAAGCGAATCTATGCGATTACCCAATCCTTCTCACTTCGACTCGATCTGGGGCCCGATCTCTTCCGTGCCGAACACCGTCAACTTCCACCCGGGGGCCCAACTCGACTTTCAAGCCGATTGCCGGTGGATGCGTTGAGTGTGGCTGAACGCGTCGGTACGCGTCGACGTTTGCCGATGGCTGAAGCGCTGAGCATGCTTTCAGAATTGAACGATGAACTGGATCGGTTGGATACGGAAAGAGATGCTCTCATCGCACTTCATCAACAGATCAAACAGAAGGCCAGTCGCGTCGTCGATGATACCTTCGATATCTACGAAGAGAGGCAACTTGCCCACG
The DNA here is from genome assembly GCA_963999335.1 of uncultured Candidatus Poseidoniales archaeon. Lineage (GTDB taxonomy): Archaea > Thermoplasmatota > Poseidoniia > Poseidoniales > Thalassarchaeaceae > MGIIb-P. The sequence continues at coordinate 3,002 of CAXEUI010000027.1, read as the reverse complement.
TATTACTGGAAGCGCCACGTCGACCCGTGGATTTGGACCAATTCTGTGCCGGGATGCAGATACAACCTCAGCGAGCAGAAGAGATGATGGATGCGTTGCGTGGCATCATGATGCGGCAATTGGGCGCCGAAACAGGGACAATCATCGCAACCAAGGATGATCGCTTGCTGCCTTGGTGGTTGGCCAAGGCTGACCCGAACTGAGTTTGCAATCAGAATCGGATGTCGTCATCGACGGTCATGATGCTCGATTGAGCATCGACACGGGCCAATGCTTCACGGCGACGCGCGACCATGACCATGCCTGCAACCGCCATCAAGGCGATGGTGAGCAGTAGAATCATCGTCGGAACCGACCATTCACCGGCCGCTTCCAAGGCAACGTCGATCCAACCATTCTCGCTCGAAAGTTGTCCGAGGTCCTTTCGGTTGTTCGCCTCATTCGCTTCGATGATGAGATTGCCAGGGTCGACTATCACATACACATGGTGGTTTCCAGCTGTAACTGGATACAACAGTGTGATCTCAACCGCTTCGGCCGATCCACTGTCATCGGGTGGCATCAGCGCACCAATCACCTGTCGATATGCTACGTTCTCTTCGGAACAAATGTTGTTGCGGATGTTGTCTTCAGTTTCATCCTCGCAGAGAACGATGTTGATATCTGTCGCGTGAACGTTTCCACGATTGATAATCTCGACATTCACTGGAATCATATCGCCGACAGGTGCCTCAACTCGTACGGGTGAGACATCGAGGATTTCAAGGTCAGGTGCACGGAGACGAATTCGCAGAACCTGCTCATTCGTATCACACGGATAGATGTTGTCTAGAACGCCGTCGTTGTCTGCATCGATTGTGCAACTGTCAAACCATGATGCTGTCTCATCGGTGTCGCCATTGGGCGAACCACCGTAGTTCGACAGGACCTTGATTCCAATCTCTCGATTTGCCAGAGTGGCCGCGGGACTGATGTCAATGATGACCATGACTTGGGCCGTGGTGTATGCTGGCATCTCTGCCAGACTCCAAGTGCCATCTGCATGGTAGGCGCAACCGTACAATGGTGCGGATTCGCCGACTGCGAGTTCTGTGCAAGGAATCTCTCGTGGCAATTCGGTGTCGAAATCCTCGACCATGGCGAATTCTACGTTCCAACTCGATAGTGATCCCATGCTGGGCTGATCGTTCCAATCATTCCCACTCTTCGTGTGGTTGTGCAACGTGGGAATGTCGGGGACGTTTCCATTGTTGGTCACATTCAGTAGATAGCGGACCGTGCGACCGGGTGCAGTGGTCTTAATCTGGCTCTCAACGGTGGCATCAAGCCATATCTGCATATCGTGGAACTGATTGACAGTGATTTCGAAGAGGATGGCGTCGCGCTCATCGGTACCCTCGAAGTATTCCTCACTGAATGTTTTCAATACGACTTGATAAGTTCCGGCAACAATCTGACCAGGGATGTTGATGGTGACCTCAACAGTTTCTGAATCATCGCGCTCAAGCTCGGCGAGAGTCGCACGAGGAATCTCGATATCCCACAGCAATTGTGAACCGTTGCTATCGGTGATCGAAGCCGTGCGCATATCGTAGCGGTCAGGGCCGTTGCCATCGTTCGTGGTCGTGACTGGAATGACCAAGGAATCACCGGGGTCCACATCGTACGTTGTCGATGTGGATTCCATATCCAAGTCATACACGTGGATGACGTTCGTCGATAGAATGACAGCGTCAGAGACGCGCGATGCGCCCTGTAGGTGAGCCTTGACCGTGATTGCTGGACCAAGGCCCGCAGTGGCGTTGAGTGGTGCACAAATAATGACACCCACCTCACGTGGTACATCGATGATGGACCAATGTCGTGGTTTACTCATCTCGCCTTCATTGCCGCCAGGTGCATTGGAGAAGTCCAAATCCACAGTCCAGTGGTCGTACTGCCATTCATTCATCGGCATGCCATCCGGCTTGAGATCAGGTGCCCCGGGTGTTGTGAAAATCAGGTAACCTGGAGCGAACTTCTTGATGACGTCGATTGTATAGGTGTGACAATCACCGGGCATCACGTACTCTGAAGTATCGAATATCTCGAAGATGATGTTGCCCGTCGAACGGATGCTGACGTTCACCCAGAGTTCCAAGACGTCGTATGTCCCTTTATCCAGACTCTTAATCGGTTCACCCATAGACCATCCCTTGAGATACAACGCGAAGGTACCCGGATCTTGAGTCGTGGGTACTGAAATCTCAAGATTCTTGGTGACAGATTGTCCGGGGTCCAAACTGACCATCAATGGGAAGTTAATCTGCCAACCCCATGGGAGAAGCCATTCCTGTTGACCTTGCAGAGTTGTGGGGTCATAGAAGGCAAACGAATCGAACACGTTGCCTGTATTGGTAATCGTAATCGAGAAGATTGCAGTCTCACCTTGTTCGACATCTGATTGATAGTGGCTCGTTTCCAACTCAATGCCGTGAACCACATCCATCAGAGTGAGTGTCAGGCGATCGCTTCGAATCGCCGGATCCTTGTAGGATACTGCTGAGACAAAGATTCCTGCTAGTTCGTCCGCATTCGCTTGGTAAATTGACGGGGCTCGGACGCGAAGATAGACGCGGACCGATTCGCCACCCATCAAGAAGATTGGAGTTTCAGGGAAAATCGCCGTGTGATTGTCTGAGAAGAACAAATTCGCCGTCCAATTCACGGGAACACCGGATAAATTCACAGCAAATGTATCCGAGACCAACTCGATTGGGCCCGGCGTTGAATTGTTCACTGTCAGATTGAAAATTGTCTGCTCTCCAGGCTCGATGACATGGTAATATGTTTCATCATCGGCCAATTCAACATCAACTTGTCCAGTAAGAACGTGGGTGTAACAAAGTGTGTATGCACCATTGTTCGAATTTTCATCACATTTGTTCGTATCCGACCAAGCAATGTGCGCACCACTCCCCAGATCGTTGGCAAATGCTGGTGGCTGTGAAAGTTCAGGTGAA
>CAXEUI010000026.1:0-9056 GCA_963999335.1 uncultured Candidatus Poseidoniales archaeon | reverse complement strand
ATTTGCAAACCCAATTCGCTCAACGTGATGTAGAACGGCTGTACCATGCCCTTGTGGAGGGGGGTCCAGAAGATTCTGAAGGAACAGATTCGTCTTGGCTCGTGCAAGACAAACATCTGCATGTTAAACGTGTCAAATCAACGTTCAAAGGATCGAAACAATCCATCACACATTGGAAAATCGAAGATCAGGATGAATTTGTATCTTTGATGGAAATCAAAATCGAGACCGGGCGTCGACACCAAATACGAATGGCGATGCAATTTCAGGGTTGTCCGATTGTCGGTGACATTGTACATGGGGCTACAACAAACCCTCTCAATCGAATCTGTTTACATGCAACTTCGCTCGGTTTTTTGCACCCGGAAACAGATGATTTTGTGCTATATGAATCGAATGTGCCCTTCGCAAATCGGGTCAATATCGATTTAGAAACCTGAACGGTGAGTGGGGCAAGGCATTCAAGTGTCAAGGCGATGCGAAACAACATGGGCGGAGGGTATTCGGGCGGCGCAAGCGGCTCAAATCGAACCTATGGGGGCTATCTGAGCCTCCATGAACTCCTATCCTTGCAACGGGATGGAGAAGACATCAGCAACGATGAGATGCACTTCATCGTCACACATCAGACCTTTGAGCTCTGGTTCAAACAAGTAATTCGTGAATTGAGAGAGATTCGCGATATCCTCGCAACGAAGCAGGTTCCCGAAGCACAGGTGCCGAAAGCGGTTGAACACCTCGGACGGGTGACGGAGATCTTCCGATTGCTCGCGAATCAATGGAAGGTCATGGAGACGCTCACCCCGCAGGGCTTTCTCGCATTCAGAGATGACCTCGGTACGGCGAGTGGATTCGAATCGTATCAGATGAGAGAGATGGAACTGCTACTCGGCTTGGAACACACCGGCCGAGTCTCAGAGATGGACCCTCTCGCACACTTCCGAAAACTCGCTTCACGAAGTGAGGCCGATGCCGCGGCTCTGGCAAGATTGGAGGCCACACTGGGAGAGACCACGGTGGCTTCCGCGCTGACGACCTGGTTGTCTCGAACACCAATCATGGGTTCATTCTACGGTTCAGAGGATGATGCTGAGGCTGTTGAATCCTATGTCGATGCGCATCTGGCATCATACACCAGCATCGGCGAAGCGGCGGGTGCTCGGATGGAAGCTCAGGGTGTGGACAATATCGAGGCAGTGAAAGCACGATTTGACGCGGCCAATCAAGGGGCGCGTGATTTCCTCAAACCCGACGGCCAAGTCAACCGCGCACGCGCGGGACTCCTGTTCATCGAATCCTATCGAGAACTTCCCTTGCTCGCTTGGCCACGCGTTCTAATCGATGCCGTGGTCGAACTTGAGGAGAGCATGGTTCTCTTCCGAACGCATCATGCGCGCATGGTCGAGAGAATCATCGGCCGGAGAGTGGGAACTGGAGGTTCTTCCGGTGTCGATTATCTGGATGCCACGACCAAGTATCGCATCTTCGGAGATCTCTGGGGTGTTCGAACGATTCTGTTGAAGCCAGAGTTGCTCCCTCCGTTGCAGAATGGAGAAATGTACGGATTCGCAGGTGACGGGACGAATTGATCAGGGGTCAGAAGTATGCCAGAGGTTGTCATCTGTGCTGTGGCTCGGACACCTGTAGGTCGCTATCGAGGGGCTCTGGCAGACCGTTCTGCGGTTGAACTGGGCATTCATGCCGTCAAAGGCTTGCTTGCGCGCGCCGAGATTGATCCGGCCAGCGGAATCATCGATGAAGTTCTGCTCGGGCAAGTGTTGCAGACCGGTGTGGGTCAAGCGCCTGCGCGGCAGGTCGCACTGGGTGCAGGCATGCCGGTCAGCACCCCGGCGACCACCGTCAACAAGGTCTGTGGCTCTGCATTGAAAGCGGTCATGATGGCAGCGAACAGCATCCGCGCAGGTGAATACAACGTGATTGTAGCCGGCGGCATGGAATCGATGAGCAATGCACCCTATTTCGGTCAGAAAATCTCCAGAACCGAGTTCGGAGAGATGCAGCCCACAATGGTCCACGATGGCCTGTGGGATGTCTACAACGATGAGCACATGGGCAATACGGGCGAGACCATTGCCGAAGAATGTGACATCTCCAGAGAAACAGCCGATGCCTTCGCTTCGCGTTCTCACGAACTGGCGGAAGCCGCATGGAACCAAGGTTGGATGGACTTCGAAGTCGTTGAGACACCTGAAATCGAACGGGACGAGGGCATACATCCCGGCGAAGATCTCGGAGAGATAGAGGCCGCCTTCTCAGAAGATGGGCAGATTACCTCAGGCAATTCATCACAACTCTCTGACGGAGCAGCGGCAGTTCTGGTCTGCAGTCGAGAAGCGGGGGAGGCAAATGGTTGGCCGATTCTCGCAACCATTCTCGATTACTGTACATCAGGGGTCGAGCCAGCCAGAGTCATGGCGGCACCCATTCCCGCGATTGAGACCTTGCTGGGGCGAAATGGATTGACGATGGATGATTTGGGCTATGTCGAACACAACGAGGCTTTCGCAGCCGCTTCGTGTGCCATCGCAAAGACCTGCAACATCCCTGAGGAAAAACTCAACCCGCACGGTGGTGCCATTGCAATCGGTCACCCATTGGGTGCAACCGGGGCTCGATGTCTGATGGCACTCATCAATGCGCTTCGTCGCACCGGTGGAGGAAAAGGAATCGTCACGCTCTGTCTGGGCGGAGGCAATGCTGTCGCCATGCTCATTGAAGCGTGATTATCGGAATCTCTGCCCGACCATCTGCGGAATGTCGGATGGCGGGGGCCGGATAGGGGGCGGTGGAGTCTTCCGTCGACCTGTGGAAAACACAATGATGGCGAGAAGAACCACGATTGCAACCAGACTCAGGATGATGCTTGTATCGGTATCGAGCGCGAATCCACCGCTTGACGTCGTGTTTCCATCGTCTGTAGATTCAGAGGGCGAATCAGGATTCACCTCGGGTTCAGGCTCGGGCTCGGGATCGGGCTCAGGCTCGGGCGGATGCCAGACGGTGTAGGTCACTGACCAGGTGTGCGTGACAATCTCATAACCGTCCGAGATTGAGACGGTCACGAAATAGGCTTGAGTCGTGCCATTCTGCACACAAATCTCGGCTACGAATCCAGAAACCACACCCTCACAATCGAAGGGACCCAACTCCATCCAAGATCCATTTGTGATGGTCCAACGGGTGTCTTCTCGGCCTTGAATCACCCAACTCGTCTCGATGTTGAGAATCGAATCTGTCGAGATGTTCACGAAACTCTGGAGATATAACGCGTCAGAGGTCGCATTCAATTTCAACTCGGTCTCTGTTGGAAGGATGGAGATTTGATCGGTGCGATTCACCATCTCGTCGATGAGATCGTTACAATTCTGGTCCAGTCCATCCCAAATTTCAGTCATATTCGGGTGAATGGCGGAATCATTGTCATCACACTCTGCAAACCATCTGAATCCATCGCCATCAGAATCAAGGTCAGGCACCAGCGGATTGGTGAATGTCACATTGAGTTCAATGCCATCATCGAGACCATCATCATCGGTATCGTTGTCGAATGGATTGGTCAGGTATACATTGAATTCGTTCAAATCGAGCAATCCATCGAAATCAGAATCAAGGCCCTCATAGTCCTCGTCGATTAGATCATCACAATCGTTGTCAATCCCATCCAGTGCCTCAGGCATGGCTGGATTGATCCATGGATCCGACTCATTGCAATCTTGGAACCAATACCAGCCGTCGGCATCCGCATCGGGGTCTGGAACCAACGGATCGGTTCCATGAATGAGAATTTCATCGCCATCGGTCAGATTGTCGCCATCTGTATCCGGATTGGTCCAATTGGTCCCGTAGACATGGTACTCAGGATAGTCCGCGATATCATCGTTGTCCGAATCCGTGACATTGAAGCCTTCATCCCAATTGTCATTGCAATTGTCGTCGATTCCATTGAGCAGTTCAGACATTCCTGGATGAATCAGCGGATTCGTATCATTGCAATCTTGGAACCAATACCAAGCATCTGCATCCGCATCCGCATCGAAAATCAAGGGGTCGCTGCCGAAGAAGAGAATCTCTTGCGCATCTGTCAGACCATCTCCATCTGTGTCGTTGGAAAGTGGATTGGTTCCATACAGATTGACTTCAGCTCCATCCTGTAACGTGTCGTTGTCACTATCTGAATCCAGAGGGTCTGTGTTGGTCACCATGACTTCTTCGTAATCGGTCAGATCATCATCATCGGTATCGATGTCATTCGGATCTGTGCCATGGATATCCGTCTCATTCTCATTGGTCAAGCCGTCCCCGTCCGAATCAAGAATCACCGGGACGCCATGGATGATGAGTTCCCAGTCATTCCAGGTTCCAGTGTCTCCGTTGCCATCGTCTTCCACAGTGAGGGTCCAGTTTCCTGTGGAATATTCATCCCAATTGTGTACGGTGGAGAACATCCAATTGCGGTAGTTGTTGCCACCATCACTCTGTTTCTGCGCCAGCGTGCTGCTCGTGCCCGAGGGAGAGGTCAGTGTGATGATGAGATCGCCGCGATAGACATGATCGATGTCGACGATGACTTCGACGTGTTCCACTTGCAGTCCATCGTTGATGGTCACCGTATCATTCAGTCCCTGAGGGGTATTGTCTGGAATGGCCGTATTGATTGTACGCGTGTTGCTTGTGATGTTGATGGCAGATGCAACGTTGGTCCAATTCTCAGCGACAGCCACCGCACGCCCAGCATCCACAGCGCCAAATCCATACTTGTGCGAGACATCATGGCCCGCTCCATTGACATTCCATGAACCGTCACTGGCATCGTTCTGGCGCGAACTGTGAACCAAAACATGTTGGACGTCACGCCAAGTCAGATTGGCATTGGCATCAAGAATCAGAGCGATGACACCGCTGGCCAGAGGAGTGGCCGATGAGGTTCCGCCGAAATTGTCGGTGTAGTCATTGTTCGTGTATCCGGACGAACCTTCGATATCGGTCGTGGTGATGCCTTCACCATCGCCGTCGCTGTGTGCTGCCACCAGAATATTGGCTCCGGGTTCAGCATACCATGATTGGTCCCCTTTGTGAGTGATGGCGGTCACTGCAATGGTCTGGCGTGCGTTGGCATATCCATCCTTGTTGGAATCATCATCGGAATCCAATCCGTTGCCGGCAGCCCAAGTGATGATGTTGCCCAAGCCACCGCGACCGTTTGCCACATCATCTTCGAATGCGGCAATGGTCAGAGGACCGGGGCCCTCCAGTGTGTTTCCATTGTCAGACGGGCCCCATGAGTTGCTGTAAATGTCGATAATCTGGTTCTCGTGACTCAGTGCATCGGCCTCTTTGGAATCGGGAGTACTGCAAGCGATGAGAAGCAGTCCAGCCAAGTTCGCATCGGGAGCGGCCCCCGACACGCCAACGCTGTTGTTGCCGGTTGCTGCAGCCACGCCAGCAGCCGCAGTACCATGCGCATCCCAGTTCGAAGGAGAAGGATTGCCATCGTTCCCACAGAAATCGTAATCGTTGGAGGTGTCATAGTTGGTCGACAAATCGGGATGGTCGTAATCCAATCCGTCATCCACGACGCCAATCGTCACATCCGTGCCTTGGTAGGATTGCCAGGCCCCGGTTAGATTCGCATCCTCACCCGACAATCCACCGCTGGTCTGACCGGTGTTCTGCAGGTGCCACTGATCACTGAATTTCGGATCATTGGGTGTCCAACGGGGTTCATGCTGGCGTTCAACCTCTGGACATGCGATTTCGATGCGGTTGGAATCGATCCACAGACTGATTTCGGCCGGCGAGGCATCAATCAACCATGCATTGGGGATATGCGGGGCTTTCTCACCCAGAGGATATGAACTGACCACCAACCAAGTGCCATCGTGAGCCGGCAATTCTGCGCACCGATCAAAAGCCAATTGAACCGCTCGAGAATACTCTGAAAGATGATTGGTTTCTTCGAAAACCTCGGTTGCTGAAGCGATTGGAGAAAGGCTTGCGAAAACCAATAACAGGGTGATTCCAAGCCACTTCATGGCCCAAAGGGCCATGGGTTCGTTCTTGAAACCATGGATAAGACGCTCAATCAGAGAGGAACTCCTGCACGGCTGCTTCAACTTCCGAATCGGGCATCAAACGGCGTTGGCCCTTGGCGATCTCAAACAGATGGGCCACGAGTTCGTCAGTCACTTCATGGCCATGTTGCTCAAGCCACCAGACGATGTTCGAACGGCCGCTCATGTGTCCGATTCTGATGATTTGCTGAAGACCATAATCTTGGGCAGGAACACCTGAATAGACCCGGTCTGCAAGCCAGTGATCGCCCTTTTTCATGGCCTTGATGACGGCACTTGCGTGGACACCGGTGCCCGTTTCAAAGGCGTCTTCACCGAAGACGGGATAATTGCGGGGCAAGGCGACCTCGACGTAATCGTGGGCCTTCTGCATGTATTCGTTGAGCAAGGTCAAATCATTCTCAATGACGCCCATCAGACTCAGGTTCACCAGCGTTTGATCCAGTGGTGCGTTTCCGGCTCGCTCACCCACACCGAGCGCGGTGCCATGAATGACATCCGCCCCGGCCTCTGCGGCCGCCAGATTGTTGGCAACACCGAGTCCACGATCTTGATGACCGTGCCAATTGACTTCGATGTCGCGTCGTTTGACACCAGCATCGGGAATGACCTCATCTTGGATGTATGTGAGCAATTGTTTGACACCGTTCGGTGTGACATGGCCACAGGTATCACACACACAGATTCGATCGGCACCCAGCTCGATGGCTCGAGTGTATACCTCCTTGATCTCCTCGGGTTTGGAGCGAGTCGTGTCTTCTGTGACAAACATCACGGGAATGTCATTGTCCACCGCGAAGGTGACGGCTTTCTCAGCAGTACTGAGAATTCGTTCCATGGTCCAATTCTCTGCGTATTGTCGTATGGGACTGGTGCCGAGGAAGGCGCTTGCCTGAATCTTCATCTCATGCTTGGCCTGCAAGTCAACCAAGGGTTCGATATCTGAGACAACCGTTCGAACCGCACAACCGGGACGGATGCTGTAGCCGTTATCCACGATATGCGACAGCATGGCATCGATGTGGTTGATGTGAAATGGACCTGCGCCTGGAAGACCGAGGTCCACCTTCTGAACACCGAGGCGCTCCATGTAAGACAACAGTTCGATCTTCTCTTCGATTGTCGGATTGCGGGCACTTGGACTCTGGAGACCATCTCTCAATGTCTCATCATCGAACCAGATTCCATGCGGATGATTCGCAGCATCTCGCTTGAATTCATAATCGACGATGTTCCAATCGTAAATCAAGTCGCTCTCCTGCATTGGCTCCACCACTCGCACGACGCGCACCACCCCAAGGGGTGGTGGGGTGTATCAATACAACGCCGTTCAGCGCACAGAAGTGGTTCTTTTCGGAAAGCGAGTGGATAGAATCCTCATCATGATCAAAGCGAGTAAGAAAATGGTCAGTTCCGGACTGTACAATACACAGACCAGAGAGACGAACATCAGGGCCAGATATTGGAGTGAGATGTAGAATGAACGTGCAGCTGAAGGGATGCGGCCCTCGGAATCACGGGGCTCATAGATGTCGATTGAGATGACGGATTGATTGTACCAAATCCCAAGGACCAGCACGATGAGTGTGTAGACGTATGCCGCGAGTTCGCCCACTTCGGCTGGATTCAACCAAGGCATGGCAGCGATTCCAATCAAGAGGAGCGCGTAGACACGCATCTCGATCATGGTTCGCTGAGGACCGTGAACCCAGGGCATCATCGGGATGCCGGCCTCCTTGTATTGTTCACTGCGATACAGGGCGAGTGCCCAGAAGTGTGGTGGCGTCCACAGGAAGATGAGCGAGAACATCAGCCAAGGCAGAAATCCGCCGAGGTCGAACGGATTCGAGATGGAGACCGCGTCACCAGCAGCCGCAGCCCAACCCACCAATGGTGGAGTGGCCCCTGCAATCCCACCGATGACGATGTTCTGGACGCTGGTGCGCTTGAGCCACAGTGTGTAGACGAAGATGTAGAACACGATGCTGAAAGCGGCCCAGAAGGCGGCGACCGCATTGGCCAATTCGAGCAGCCAGAGGGTTCCGGCCACAGAGAGGAAGAGCGCCCAGGCAAAGCCAGCCTTCGGTGAGATGGCACCGCGTGCCATGGCTCGGTGTTCGGTGCGCTTCATCATCGGATCGATATCCCGATCGAGAACGTTGTTGAACGAATGCGCACCACCTGCGGTCAGATATCCACCGACGAATACAATGCCCATCGTCTCAAGGGTGGCGAGAAAGTCGAAACCTGTGCGTCCAGCCGCGTTCCATACAATCAAATCATGAATCAGGATGGTGCACATCGCAGTGATTTGCAACAAGGACAGGACGCCCGGTTTCATCATGTGAAACCAATCGGAAAGTCTGGCCTCTCCCATGCTCTCCGTCGCATCCATAACGGCCGGGGGTCGGAAGCAATCTATCAATGACGCCCTTACAGGGCGTCCCTAAAGTGGAATCAATCCTCGTGAGGATCCACGTCAATTGGAATCAGATGTTGTTCATATTCCAGAAGTGCAATCTTGAGAGGATCCAGAACAAATCGAACATTGGCTTCTTCGACACCGTAGAGAGCAACCAATTCTTCGCGGAATTCTACGCGGAGAATCTTCTCACTCACATAGAGTGGGGCTCCATGGCTGATTTGCAGGGCTCGGGCTCCGATGATTCGGGCCTTCTCAAAGCGGGTGTGGGGTCGTGCTGGTTTAACCATAAGAATCACTGACAGCGGTTCGCTGCGACTCGGCGACCTGCCGGGGTGTCATAAGACCATCGGGAGCCCCGTAGGGGCTGATTCCTCATTCCTGCTCAGACAAACTCGGTGGAATTGCGGCGTTTCGCGCAAGCAATGCTGCAAAACCTATGCACAGGAAGGAGGCGGAGGCGAGCAGCAGATGGAACAGGGACAGGATTTCGATGAAACCCGATGTCGCTGTGAGGACATACACACCACCGAGTAGTAGAT